>JBDTFL010000653.1:0-3553 GCA_039937955.1 Polyangiaceae bacterium
GATCTGCCCAGCATTCTCGCGCAAAAAGAAGAGCCGGACCCGACCACACGACTCGCTCTGGCAGCGGCGATCAAAAATCCACGCTTCGGTGAGCAACCTGCGCCCCCCGATCCGCCGTTCACCGAGCAACATCGCGGCGTCATCGGGATCATCCTGGCGTTGGTCCTCGGACTGCTCAGCCTGTGGGCGGTGCGTCTGCTGCGAAAGCCCGCGACCTAGCGTTCATCCGAATCGATTTCGATCGTGTTGTGAGTCGAGATCGATGTTCGGACCCAGCGGCACGATGCGCCGAGGGTTCACGTTGTCTTGGCTCCAGTAGTAGTGCGTTTTGATTTGCTCCAAGTGACAGACCGCGCGCACCGCGGGGCGTTGATAAATATCGCGCAAAAAGCCCCATAAATTGGGCAAATCTTGGATGCGATGCAAGTTGCATTTGAAGTGCGCGTAGTAGACGAGATCGAAACGCAGCAGCGTCGTGAAGAGCGCGATGTCGGCTTCGGTCAGATCTTTTCCGCACGTGAAACGCTGCGTGCCGAGCACGCGCTCTTGCTCGGAGAGCGCGGCGAACAATTTTTGACACGCCTCTTCATAAGCTTTTTGCGCCGTCGCAAAGCCGGCTCGATACACGCCGTTGTTGATCGGCACATAGATCGCGTCGAGCACCGAATCGATTTTTTCTTTGACCGCCGGCGGACAGAGCGTTTCTGGATTCTTCGCGAGCGCATCGAATTCGGTGTCGAGCATGCGCATCACCTCGCGCGACTCGTTGTTCACGATGGTGCCCGTGTTCTTGTCCCACAAAACCGGCACCGTGACGTTTCCGGTGTATTCGGCGTTCGCGCGCAAATAAATATCGCGAAGAAATCGGCTATGAAACAAGGGGTCCGATGACGAATCGCTGAAGGCCCAGCCGTCGTCACCCATGTGCGGATCTACGGCCGTGACGGCGATGGCGTCTTCCAGACCACGCAGCGCGCGCGTGATCATCGTGCGATGCGCCCACGGACAGGCGTGCGAAACATAAAGGTGATAGCGACCGGCCTCCGGCTTGAATTCGGTCGATCCGTCGGCTTTCACCCACGAACGAAATTGCGATGTCGCGCGCTCGAACGTGCCCTTGTCGTTCGGTGGATACCAACCGGATTGCCAAACGCCCGCTACGAGACGACCCATGTCCGCATCATCGCACCCCGAGGGAGAATTGATGCGTCCATGCGTATGCGTTACGAACAGGGCATGTCCAATCCGGAAGAGTCGCCGCCGTCCAGCTCCGACTTGATGGCTGCTGCTGCACGAGCGCAAAAGACTCGAACGCGCGTGGTGCTCGGATTGATCGGCGCAGCGGTTGTGATTGGCGGCGCTTCGATCGCGGTCATGACGACGCGCGGAGCTCATGCCGCGACGCAAAAATCGTGGAGCGAGCTCTCTTCGTGTGTGCTCGGCGATCCCTTGTCGCCGAACGAACGAGCCAGCGTGCGTGCGCGCGGCATCCAGCTCGCAGTGCTCGGTGTGCCGCCAGAAAAAAGGGTGGGCACGAATGACGTTGGTTGGCCCGGTCGTTGTGCAACATACGCGAGCGCGGTGGTCGAGGCACTGCACTCGAGCGACGACACTTCACCACTAGTGCAGTCTGCAACTAAATTGGCAGATGCTCTGAAGGTCGGACCAACCAACCCGACGCTCGGTACCGCGTTGGACGATGCATGGCGAGATGCCGAGAAAATAAGCCTGAATGCGATCGCGGCTGACCAAGTTGGCGGCGTGACCGCGCCACCGAAGCCCATCACCGCGCTCACGGTAGAAAAGCTTCCGCTCGACTCACGCATTTTGACCGAGCCTTTTTCGCTCGCGAGCTTGAGCATCGAGCCCACGCCCAGCACCACGTTGCGTTTCTTGATCGACGAAAAAGATTTGAAGAGCGGACCGACGCTATGCGAGATGCCGCCCAACGCAAAAACCATCACGTGCAAAAAAATTCCGGCACCGGCCGCGCAGTTCAGCCCCGCGTTGCGTTTGTGGGGAACTACTGAAGATGGATCAACACCGTTCGTGTTCGTCGGCGATCACGGACGCGATGGAATTTTTCGCGCGGACACCGGCGCGGTCGTCGAAGAAAAATTGCAGAACGGAGCGTATGGCATCGATGCGCGCAAAGATGGCTCGTACGCAATGTTGGTTTGGAAAGATCAATCGCCCCAAACGCGACTCGAAGTCGTTTCGCCAGGGGCCGGCGCTGACGGCGCGCGAAAAGAGACAGCGCTTTTCGATCGAGAAAAAGCGGGGAATCCTTACTACAACACCGCCTTATTCTGGGACTACGTCATCAACAAACAATACGTGTCGGGTCACGACGACGACGGCATCCGCCTCTTCGTACGCAACATTGCTGCTGACGGATCGGTCGGCGCGCCACTCGACATCGGTCGCGTCGGGCAATATTCGTTGGTCGAAGGCGGAGACGAGCCCCCGCACATTCGTGGATGCCGCGACGGCGACTCGATGGTGATTCGCGTCAAAGGCGCGAACCGCGAATATTTTTCATTTTTGGTGGCTGGGAAATGGACGCAGCCGGTCGAGGGCGATTCGCTCGGCGGCGATCTCGTGTGTCGCGGCAATCAAGCGCTCGTGACCGGTGTCGAATCGCGAGGCGAAAAGGTCGGCGACGTTTACCGAACACGCTGCGACGCCACCACATGCAAAACCGACACGGTGCAATGGAGCGACCTCTTTGCACACAACGACGACATCTGGCCGGCCAGCACGACGGCCATTCACGCATCGGATGTCGGCGGAAAAGTCGCGGTCGTCTGGCAAGCCGGGCAGCTCGGCGGTTTGCGTATCCGCGTCGCCGCTGCAGATTTGCTCGCGCGCGCGGAGGACGTCGTCGTATTCGACGATCGCATGCAAGATGGTATTTTGAAGCCTGATTCGACGCTTCTCGAAACCAACATGCTCTCCCACGGCGACACCACGCTCCTCTTCGTTCGCGTGGTTCTCGGCGTTTTCGTTTTCAAAGTCGAAGCGTCCGGCGCGCTCACTCCGGTCAAGGTCGAACAATGAAGCTGTCATCGATCGAAGGCGTGCCGAGGTCAGCGTTGGTTTGGGTTGCCGTTAGTGTGGCGATCGCAGCAGGCGCAACGAGCTTTTTCGTTTTGCATTCGAGCGCGAGCTCGACGGCCGCGCCGGCCAGCAGCATTTCAGTGAAACCCACCAACACGCTGCTCGTTGCGGTGCGCGACATGGCGCGCCTCGAGACCAACGAGATGCATTTCGAAAAGGTGATCGATCTCACCGACAAACAAAGTCGCTTCTTCGGATTGGTGGACGCAACCGACGCGATCCTCTTGGTGGCTTCCGGCGACGTCACCATGGGTGTCGACCTCGGAAAGATCCAAGACACCGACGTCGCAATGGATCCGCAGACGCATATCGCGACCATTACGTTGCCTGCTCCGGAAATTTTCTCGACGCGGCTCGACGAAAAGCAAACCTATGTCTACACGCGGAGCACGAGCACACTGGCCGAGCGAAATGAGCAGCTCGAAACGCGCGC
>JBDTFL010000654.1:0-4742 GCA_039937955.1 Polyangiaceae bacterium
CAAAGCGGTAGATGACCCGGGAAAAACAGGCGATTTCCTGTTCGGACTTTTCAATCTTCCGGACGCGCTGTTGCTCGGCGGTGACATTCGCGAAGCGGCGCTCTATGTCAAACCACAAGGCCAGCCTGCCACCACCGACGTGTTTCTCATGCAGGGAGATGTGGAAGCACAGCTTAAAGTGAGTCGCGTGCGCGCGAACGCGAGCGTGGGCTTTGCGCAAGAAGGAGCATTCGGCGCCGCGATCACGAAGGGCTCGAAGGACAATCTCGTGTCGCGAGTGCATTGGTTGGGAGTAGACCTGGGTGACGACGATCAATTTCTCGTGCGAGCCGGCCGCATGAATCTGCCGTTTGGCTTACGGTCGGTGGAGCACGTGGCGTGGACGCGCATGTACACGCGAACCGATTCGAACGACGCGCAGCAAGATGGCGCCGCGTTCGCGTTCAATGTCAAAGGCTGGCGCGGCGAGGTAATGGGCATCGCCGGAAATTTCCAAGAGAGCCCCGACGCGTATCGCGAGCGGGGCTACAGCGCGTATCTCGAGTGGGATCCGCTTTCCAAATTCACGCTGGGCGCGAGCAGCTTGATCACGCATGCGAACATCGGCCTCGACCCGAACGGCGTGCCGCTCGCCGGAGATCTGGTGCGACAGGCACATGGCCTGTTCGCTCGTTTTACCCCGGTAAAATCCCTGGTTTTCATGGCCGAGAATGATTTCCTGTACGACTCGCAGCCGGCGCTGCTGCAAAACGGCGCGATCAATTCGCCGGGCCTCGTCGATGAGCTCGAGACCGACTTCGAGCCCATCCAAGGGGTGCACCTCGTGGCTATCGGCGAAGTGCTCTACAAGAAATCCGACTTGCTGATCCCGGGCAACACGCTGCCGTGGCTTCGCGCGTGGGGCGTCGTCAATTGGTTCTTCGCGCCGCATGCCGACGTTCGCATCGACGCCATCTACGAATCGGACGCCCAAGGCGGGGAGCATCTCGGCATCACCACGCTCCTCGGCCAGATTCACGCTTACCTATGAGATCGCGTTCTAAGTACTTAGTGCCGGTTGCTGGCGTGGCGATCTTAGGGCTATGGCTGCTCGCACCGCGGTTCGCGTTTGCGACGCCGAATTTTCCTCCGGCCATCCAGCAAGATCTGTCTCTAGCTGCGCCGCCCGATTGCAGCATATGTCATACGGATGGGGATCAAGGTGGAAAAGGCACGGCGACCACGCCATTCGCGGTGAACATGCGGGCGCGTGGGCTCGTCGAGTTCGACACCACCTCGCTTTCGACGGCCCTGAATCAAATGGAAACGAGCCACGTCGACAGCACGGGCGATTGCCTCGATGACATCGACGAGCTCAAAGCGGGACGAAACCCCAACCTTCCGGATCCTGCAGGAGCGTGCGCCGACGCAGGCGCAGAGGCGGGCACCCTTTCGGAGACGCCAGCGGGTCCAGCGCCGCCCACGTACGGATGCGTAGGTTCCATTTCGCCCAGCCGCACTCCTGATAGCCCTTATTTTTACGGCGTTTCGTTGATCGCCGGGCTCTCGCTCCTTCGCCGACGACGACGCGCGCCGCGGTGAACGAGACGCGATTTTACTTTTTCAAAATCGCCGCAAGCTTGATCTTCAGCTCGTCGCTCGTCCAAAGCGGCACCGTCTCGGCGATGAAGTGTTTTTGCTCCGCCTCCGAAACGTGGAGCACGCCTTTTCGTAGCGTCTCTTTCGCGAGCGCATAAGCGGCAGGCGGCGCCTTCGCGACTTGTGCGGCGTAGGCGTGCACGTCCGCTTCGCTCGTGACGATCTCGTCGATCAACCCGAGACGAAGCGCGACGTCGGGCGAATACAGTGCGCCTCCGAGCACCACGCGATCGAGCGAATGCGCAGGCACCCGATGCCGCACGAGCTTGCCCGTTTTTGGCGGCAATTGCAGCCCGTTTTGCGTTTCGTTCAATCCGATCCGAATCGCCGGATCGTTCTTCACGAGCCGATGATCACACGCGAGCGCGATCACGCAGCCGCCAGCGATCGCGTGACCGTTCACCCACGCGATGGTTGGTCCGGGATAGTTGTAGATTGCATCGACCATGCTCTCGAGCAGGTGTAGATAATGCGCCATGCCCGGTCGATCGAGCGAGACGACCTCTTTCAAATTCAAACCCGCGCTGAATGCGTCACCAGCGCCGGTCAGGATCACCGGCTCGCCCGCCGCTTCACGAAGCTCCGTGATCAGCCAGGTCATCAACTGCGTTCCGAGCGCATTTTTGCCGGGCGCGGTCATCGTCAGCGTTTTCATACGCGCAGCTTAGCGCGGACACGGTGAAGCTCGATCAGCGAACACCACCGCACACTTGCGTGGTCTCGCCTTCGCCGTTCGGTCCAATCGCAGCGACGAAACATGAATCGCCCGGCGGACAGTCGGCATCCGACGCGCAAATCTGCACCGCAGGCACCCCGTTTCCACCGCACGTCGCTGCGCATCCAGCGGTTGCGTACTCGGTCGTCGGATTGATGGTGATGCAACAAACCGCGCCGACGCCACACTGTGGTTCCGTGGGCCAGCAATCGAGCTGCAATCCGGTGTTGCACGTTCCGTTCGGCACGCACGATTCGAGCGGCGCCGTTTCGTTGTCTTCGTTGCCATCCGGCGAGCCTCCGACGCAACACTCTTCGTTCGCGCCGCACGTGCCGGATCCGCAAGGTGCGAACGGCGTAGGCGGTCCGCTGTTTGGGATCGGCGTCGTTGGGGTTGGTGTCGATGTGTAGCTCCCCGTTGGAGTCGTTGTCGGCGCAGGTGTCGGCGACCCGCTTCCTTGCGGGTTCGCGTTGGCTTGGAAGTTTTCGCCTTGAATGATGCGTCCTCCGCATGCCGCGAAAATCATCGCAAACAAAATTACCGGCACTGCATGACCACGATGCATGGAGCTCCCCGCTTCTCTCTTCACTCGAGAGTGTCTCGTGCCGCACGTGGCGGCTCACGCGAACGGCAGCTGTTTTCTGCGCTCGTCGTGACGCGACGTCGATCGCCGCGCAGATGATCAATGGCCGACGAAAAAAAAATTGGCCAGCGTCAGCGAAAGTTTCAGCTCTCGGGCGGAGCGTTGCGCGCGGACTCTGCGGCGGCGTCTTGTTCGCTCTCGGGCGTCCCATCTGACAAGTCGCCGGCGCTCGCGAGCTTGTAGCCAAATCCGTAGACCGTGAGAATGTGCAACGGCTTGTCTGGGGATTTTTCGATCTTGCGCCGCAGCTTCACGATGAAGTTGTCGACGGTGCGGTTGGTGGGAGCAGCGTCCAATCCCCATATTTTCGAGAGGATTTCGTCGCGACTCACCGGCTCACCGGCGCGCTCGGTGAGCAAACGCAAAAGCTCGATCTCGTAGAACGAGAGCTGCGTCGCTTCGCCTTGGCGCAAGAGCGTGTGCGTCGCGAAGTTCACTTTCGCGTCGCCGATCTCGACCGCCTCGGGAGCGCTCCGACTTCGCTCGGCGCGTCGGAAAATCGCGCGCATGCGGGCGATCAATTCGTTCACGCTGAAGGGTTTGGTGACGTAGTCGTCGGCGCCAGAATCGAGCCCGCGGATCTTGTCGCTCTCTTGCGAGCGCGCGGTGAGCATGACGATGGGCACGAACGGATTGGAGCGGCGGATTTCTTCGCACACCGCATAGCCGTTTCGATCCGGCAGCATCAAATCCAAAATGATCGCGTCGGGTGCGTCGGAGCGCGCGAGCGCCACGCCTTCTTTGCCGCGGCTGGCCGACAAAACACGAAAGCCCTCGAATTCGAGGGCGTCGCGTAATCCGAGCACGATGTGCGGCTCGTCCTCGATGATGAGGATCGTCTTTTGGGGCGTAGGCGCAGCCACGGCCAAGATCCTACATCAACGAGCTTGGATTTCGAGGGACCGAATTGACTCGAGGCGGCTATATGGTCAATCTACATGGTCATGAAGTCGGTCGCGGTCAGCAAGTTCAAAGCGCAGTGCTTGTCTCTTCTCGAGGACGTCGCGCGCAGCGGTGAACCGCTCCTCGTCACCAAACGCGGAAAACCGCTCGCCCGTGTCATTCCCAGCTCCGCGAGCGGAACCGGGAGCCCGCAAGATTCACTTGCCGGTACCGTCCAGATCCACGGAGACGTCATCGAGCCAGTGCTTCCGCCACGCGCATGGGATGCGATGCGCGGTGAGCTGATTCGTGAGAATCCGCCGCGTTCGAAACGCTCGCGGTGATTGCTCTTCTCGACACGCATGTTCTTTTGTGGTGGTTCGAGCAGCCCAAGCGCTTGAACGCGCAACAGCGGCGGGTCCTCGGCAAGGCCGGTGAAAAGGCGTCGTTGGGGGTCGCCGATGTTTCTCTGTGGGAGGTCGCGATGCTCGTAGAACGCGGTCGTGTCACGCTTCGTCTGCCGCTCGATGAATGGCTGGCGCGAGCAACTGCAGCTCCGCTCGTCGAGAGATGGGGCCTAACGCCGGCGATCGCGCGCGAGATGGTCGACCTGTCGACGACGCGCGATTGGGATCCGGCCGATCGAGTCTTGGTCGCGACCGCCCGCGTGCTCGGGGTGCCGCTCGTGACGTCGGATCATCGGATCATCGATGCGGCGTTGGTGCGGACGATTTAGGAGCACAAAACACGAAAGCCCTCCTCGCGAACGAGAAGGGCCTTCGGAGATTGCGAAGCGCGTATCAGCCGCCGTCGCCGGTTGGGGTGCTGCTCGTTGCTCCGGCGTCGCCACCCGTCTGCTGGATG
>JBDTFL010000655.1:0-11896 GCA_039937955.1 Polyangiaceae bacterium
TCGTGATCGTCGTCGACGAGTTCGCCGACTTGATGATGCAGCAAGGAAAAGACGTGGAGACCGCGGTCGCACGTCTCGCGCAGAAGGCGCGCGCGGCTGGAATGCACGTGATTTTGGCGACGCAGCGTCCAAGCGTCGACGTCATCACCGGTATGATCAAGGCTAATTTCCCGACTCGAATCGCGTATCGCGTCGCGCAAAAAGTCGACTCGCGAACCATCTTGGATGAGCAAGGCGCGGAGCATTTGCTCGGTCGCGGCGACATGCTGATCAAGTTGAACGGCACCAACGAAACGAAGCGCGTGCAGTGTCCGATGATCACCGAAGAAGAGGTGAACGCGGTCACCGACTTCCTGCGCGCACAAGGCGAGCCGGTTTACGACACGAATATTTTGAAGCCGCGCGACGACGAAGCCGCCGAAGACGAAGACGATGCCGAGCAAGATGCGGTTTACGACGACGCAGTTCGAATCGTTGCCGACACGCGCCGCTGCTCGACCTCATGGCTGCAGCGAAAATTGGGCCTCGGTTACAACCGCGCGGCGCGCATCGTGGAAATGATGGAAAAACGAGGCCTAGTCGGACCGTCCAACGGCGCAAAAGACCGCGAAGTGTTGATCGACCCGATTTAATTCTGCCGGTTAACTGGCGCATTCTCAGACCGTAGGTAGAAAGGCGAGCGACGCGCAGCCGTCCAGAAGAGCTTAGGAAGGTCTGCAAATTCGACGGCGTAAGAAATAAGGCTAGACTCTCCATCCGCTTTCTGTATGAGGCGCTTGCAGTTTCTTTCGGAGGTTTTTCGGCGTGGCGAGTGAGACTGAGCGGGCGCGACTCATCAACGACATTTCGGTTTTGTTACGTGAGCCGAAGCTTCCGGAGAGCACGCGCACTGCGGGCCTGACGTTGATCGGCTGGCTCGCGCGGCGGATGCCCGGCGAATGCGCGCATGCAATCGGCGTGTGCGAGGCGTTGCAGGCCGCGCAGTCGAAGAGCCCGTCGTCGAATAACGGCTCGTCCTCTGCCGTGACTGGTGCGTCATCGATGAAAACGTCGCAGCTGAAGACCTCGCGTCGCAAGAGCGAGCGCTGAAACATCTGGGGGCTGGCCACGAGACGCCTGCGCGTAGCTCGGTTCGGACCTGGCCGGTCGCTGTTCTCGTGGTTGTCGTCGGAGGCTCGGTCGCCCTGCGCCTCGTGCATCCGCGCGCGAAAATTCCCGAGTGGAAGCCGCCGCCGACTTCACCGACGGTCGACGCGGGACCGTCAACTCTCGCAGCAGGCGCGTTACCGGCGATCGCAAATGCCCCTAAAAATGCCGCACGAACGTTGCACGGCGATCTTCATCGCACACATCGCGCGACGGGCCGTGGACCAAAAACCGCGCGCATTGAATGGACTCTAGAGATCGGCGCGCAAGTAGAAGCGCAGGTCACCACGTCGCCTGATGGCTCCATCCTTTACGCATCGACGCTCGGTGGTGAGGTCGTCGCAATCACACGCGACGGGAAAATAAAATGGCGCACCAATCTCGGCGGTCGTGTGTACGGAGCCCCGTGCGTCGCAGATGACGGCACGATCTACGTCGGCAGCGACGCGAAAAAATTCTTCGCGATCGCACCTGCGAGCGGCGCCATTCTGTGGTCGCTCGAAACGAATGCGGATGCCGACACCGCCGCGGCGATCGCCGAAGACGGCACCATCGTTTTTGCGTCCGGAAAAAATGTTTTCGACGTCCGAAAAACCGGCGACATCGCATGGCGATTTTCGGCAAAGTCGAAAATCTTCACGGCGCCTGCCATTGGAGACGACGGGACGATCTACGTCGGGTCACAAGACGATCACGCGTATGCGATCAGCGCTCAAGGCCTCCAAAAATGGGCGGTTTCGCTCGCATCCGACGTCGACGGTGCGCCGGCAATTTCCGACTCCAACGCCATTTTTTTTGGTGACGACAACGGCGAGGTCGTGCGGATCGAAAATGACGGCGGCGTCGCTTGGAAGACGGGAGTCGGCGGATTCGTGCGCGGACCACTCTCGATTTCGCGCGACGGCTCACTCGTCGTCGGCACGTTCGGCCCTGCGCCGCGCGAAGCTCGCATCGACGACAAAACGGGCAAAATCTTGGGCACCCTCCACATTCAAGGAACCGGTGCGCCCGAATTCGGGATCGTCGGTGGCGCGCTCGAAGACGACGACGGCACGGTGTATTTCGGCGCGCAAGACGACGCCGCGTATGCAATCGCTCGCGACGGCTCGGTGAAATGGCGTCTGGCAACTGGCGGCGACGTCGACGCGCCGTTGACTTTACTCGTGGACGGCGGGCTCATCATCCCGAGCGATGATGGAAAAGTTCGCTTACTGAGAGACTAAATGCCTAAAATGAGCGTTCTTTGCGAATCACGGCAGCGAACGCGATGAGGTATACACCGGACCGATGGACGTAATTCCGGTCGCCCGCGACACCGACGTCGAAGACGTTGCTTGGGCGCTGCAGACGGCGGAAGCACTCTGGCGACGCGACGAACGCATCGACGCGATCGTGTGGTTGCGACGTGCGGCGCAAGCAGCTGGCGAAGCGAACGACGACGATCGCGCCCTGATGCTCGCGCGTCATGCAGCGGAGCTTTCGGAGTGGCTTGCGAACAATCAAGGCGAAGAGCCGCCGCGCCCATCGGATGCCCCGTCTGCGGTCGTCGAAGCATCGAAGAGCTCGCTCGGCCCGCTCGACGAGCTGATGGCGCAGCCGCAATCGATTCCAGCCGACGGCGCGCTTCCATCGTTCGCGATCGAATCGGAGCATCCGCCGCCGGTAGTCAGCGATCCGCCCAGTGCCGAGCAGGTGCATGCAGGAATGCTGGATCCGTGGTCCGAACCGCCGGCCGCGATCGGTCGTCGGCAAGCTCGCGATCCGCATCCACCACCGCTTCCGCAGATCAACGTGCCGCTCGTTCCCGAATCGCAGCAGCAGTTCGAGGACGAAGAAGTCGTCACGAGCGCAAACTTCGTTGCCGCATCGACACAAGAGCCCGATCACCTGCCGCCGCCGCTTCCGAAAAAAGCTGCATCGCCGCGTGCCTCTGGAAATCAGCCGATCCCGGACGAGAGCGATTCCGATGTCGCGCTCGAGGGAATGGGAATGGCAGCCGCATTGAAGGAGGTGCGCGACAGTCAACGCGCACCGCTTCTTCCGCAGCCCGAGCCGCCGTCACCACCCGCGCTACCGCCAACGCGCCCGAAGCCGCCGATTCCGAAGCCTGCTCCGCCGAAGCCGCCGCTCCCGCGTCCGCAAATATCCAAGGCGCCCGCGATCCAAACACCGGAAGCTCCGACCAAGCCGAAGCACGAGACGCCCGCACCAGTTGCAGTCGCTGTTGAAGAAGAAACGCCGACACCGAATCTCGACGGTCCGCTCAATCTCGACGACATCGAAGCGTTTTCGGATTTGCCCGACGACGCCCGCGCGGAATTCGCTGCAGCGGCAACGCTGCACTCGCTCGGGCCCGACGAAGAGGTCTCCGGTTTTGCGCTCGCCTATGTCATCGTTGGCGAGGTCGACGTCGCAGCGACCATCGTCGACGCACCCGCCGAACGCTTGAAGCAAGGCGCGGTTCTTCGCACACGCGGAACAATCGGCGACGGCATGGCGCTTCGATTGATCGGCGTCGAAAACGTCGCGCGCGTTGCCGCGTGGGCTCCCGAATCGGTCGAGGCCGCATTCAAAACGTGCCCGTGGGTCGAAGACGATTTGCGCGTCGCTGCGGATCGCATGCAGGCGCTCGTCGGCATCACGATGGGCACGATCG
This sequence comes from Polyangiaceae bacterium, assembly GCA_039937955.1. GTDB lineage: Bacteria > Myxococcota_A > Polyangia > Polyangiales > Polyangiaceae > JAICXU01. The sequence continues at coordinate 3,803 of JBDTFL010000655.1, forward strand.
CGGAGCGTCTCGATCCTTCGTTGCGCCAAGGATTTACCGCGCGTTTGGAAGCTCGCACGCTTCCGCCCGGCGGCATTCTCGTCGAAAAAGGGGCGAAGGTTCCGGGCATTATGTTGGTCGGCGTCGGCAGCATCGAGATCGTCGAGGACGGCGTCGTGCAAAGCGAAATCACTCCCGGCGATTTCGTCTTTGCTACCGAAATTCTCGGCGGCGGCAAAGCTCACGCAACCGCGCGCGCTGGCAGCGAGGGCGTCGTCTATTTGTTCGCCGACCGAGCCGTCGCGCAGGAGCTCTTGGTAACGTGCCCGCCGCTGCTCGAGATTTTTGCGGGTATGTAGCGCTCAGAATCGAGCGCGTCCCGCGAAGTTAAGCGTTAGCGCTGGCTAACGTTAGTCATTGCTTACGAAAGATTGCGGCGCCTCGATTTGCGCTGCGTCGATCTCGCCGACGCGTACGCCGTTTGGACCGAATGCGGCTCGTCGATCTGCCGCAGATTCCACGTCCCAGTGCAGCTCTTGGTTTCCTTCGGCACCAGCGAAGCGGAGCCCAAACCACTTTGCACCGGGAGTGATGGTTTTCTTGCCGTCGTTCTCGACCGGAAAGTGAATTCGGAACGCGAGACGATACACGCTCGTGTACGGAAAATAAGTTCGCTCGAGCGCGCCCGGCTTCACGATCGCCTCGATTTTCACCGGTGCCGTTTCACCACCTTGATCGTCGATGAGGCGAACAATCCACGCGCTGTTCGGACGACTCAGATCCGTCCAGCGACGATTCGCTCCGTAAAGCGCGATGTAAAATTGATGTTCATCACGCGTCGTGTTGAGCGTCGTCTCGAGCAGCACGCGCCGTTGGTCCACCGTGAGCCTATAGTCGTAGGCGTAGCGAATGACGTACGCCCAACTGAAATCCCACGAGTTGAATGTCGCGGTGACGGTGAGCGGACTGTCGAACTCGTTGTAGAGCTGACCGTCGCGCGTCCAACGCGCGAGCACCTGCGGATAGTCGGACGCAACGTACTCACGCGTGCCTTGCTCCAACGAAACCTTCGCCGGTCCACCGCACGCCAGCGAGGAGCACGCAATCACGCTGGCCAAAGCCAAGACTCGTCGCATCACGCGCATCCTATTTCAGATTGGCTCGTCACACACACATGATCACCTCGGCACTGCGTCAGAGCCGATACGCCGTGTGTCTGACTGCGTTCCGGTCGAGCCATGACGGCGCCGCCATGGACCTGCCAACTCAATTCGCGATCCTGCGAATTTCGCGGACATCTGCACACAAATCGGAGGGGCAATGAAAGATCTTTCGGCCCCGTACGTTCGTCTCAATGAATGGCACGAGCACTGCAAACTCATAGCTCGTCGTGACTCTGGCTCCGAATCGAGGGCACTTCCGTGATTGAGAAATTGGATTTTCTAGTTCGTTTTTGGGAGCTGAAAGCGCGCCACGCGACGCTCGGGCAGCCGCTCGAGCAAGAAGAGCAACACGAGCTTTTGTCGCTCTTGCAGCTCGTGACGAGTGATTTGAAGGTGCCGGACATCGGTGCAGCAGCGCGCGTTCCGTATGCGCTGCCCGCGCAAATGATCGGCGAGGGGCGCATGCATTCCGTCGAGCTTCGCGCGGTGACGGCTGCGGCGCTCGTCGTTTCGGCATCGGCATCGCTGCCGGTTGGTGCGCCCGTCATCATTCGAACGACCGATGCGGTCCGCGGAATCGAGTACGCGCTTCCGTGTCGCGTGGCTTGGGTTCATACCGGCGCGGCGCTGACGATCGCGCTCGTTGTCGATGGCATTCCGACGCGCAGTGATTTCGAAAAGCTCGAAAGCGGTCGAAGCTTCACGCCGAACGTTTCGTACACGCGAAATTACGCGTGGCCGACGACGCGCTCGCTTGCTGCTCCACGTCGCCAATAAGCCAAGCGATCGCGCGTCGAGCGTCTCCGCTTTTCTTTACGAACCGTGCGGGCCACGGTTTCCAATAGCGCGGGCAAAGCATGAGAAAAAAGATTAAGGAGTGGAGCGTGGGGCCTCGCTTGTGTATGAAATTGGCCAATGCCCCTTCGCATCGCGATTCGCTCCGCGCGCGCTGATCAACTCGGCGCCAACGTTTCCAAATCGACGTCACCTTCGTCGCATGTCGTGATCATCGGCACGTGGGGGATCGCTGCCGGAAAAGAAGGAAGCGGCGCCGACGCAAAACGCGCTCCGCGAAAGCTCCCGGAATCCATCGCCGCTGCCGACAAAGAACTGGGCGGCGGGCTCGGCGCGATCGCGGATCGCGAGGAATTTTCAGGCAAACGTGAGCAAACGCTCGACGTGCCCACATTCGGAAAATTGGGCGCGGCACGTCTCGTTCTCCTCGGCCTCGGTGATCGCGGCTCTGCAAAAGAAGCCGAGCTCCGCACGTTCGGAGCGAAAGCGGCCCGCATCGCGTCCGGCTGCAAAGCAAAAGAAGCAACGATCGTTTTGCCGGACGGCGCCGAGACCCGTTTGCGTTTCATCGCAGAAGGCCTCGAGCTCGGCTCGTATCGCTTCACGAAATACATGACCGGCGATCGCAAACCAAAAGAAGCGCTCGAAGCGGTCACGTTGCTCACCACGAAAAAAGTCGGTGCAACGGCGAAGAAGGATCTCGACGTGGGCCAAGCTGTGGCGATGGGCGTCAACATCGCGCGCGATTTGTCGAACGAGCCGCCGAACCACATGCACCCGGTGCAGATGGGCGTCGAATCGCAGAAGGTCGCGAAAGCGCATGGCCTCAAAGTTCAGGTTTTCGATTTCAAAGAAATTCGCAAACGCGGCATGCATCTCATCGATGCGGTGGGTCGCGGCAGCGCCAACGATCCGCGCGTGATTCACCTCTCGTACGTGCCCGCCAAGAAAGCCAAGAAAACGCTCGTTTTCGTGGGCAAAGGCATCACGTTCGACACCGGCGGCATCAGTATCAAACCCGCAGCGGGCATGGGCGAGATGAAGCACGACATGAGCGGCGCGGCGAATCTCGTCGGCCTCATGGCAACCATCGGCGCGATGAAACCCGCATGTGAGGTCCACGCGATCTTGGCGTGCGCCGAAAACATGCCGGACGGCGACGCATACAGGCCGGGCGACGTTTGGGGATCGCTCGACGGGAAAACCGTGGAGATCGTCAACACCGACGCAGAAGGCCGATTGGTGCTCGCCGATGCGCTCGCGTACGCAAAAGAATTGAAGCCCGACTTGCTCGTCGACAACGCGACGCTCACGGGCGCGATCGTCGTCGCGCTCGGCACGACGTGCTCGGCGTATTACGCATCCAACGAATCGACCGCGAACGAATTTGCGGGCGCCGTCAAAGCGTCCGGCGAAACGATGTGGCGCATGCCGCTGCTCGAAGAAATGCGCGATCAGCTGAAGAGCGACGTCGCCGACCTCAAACACACCGGCGATCGCTGGGGCGGCTCGATTACAGCTGCGCTTTTCCTCCGCGAGTTCATCGGCGACACGAAAAATTGGGTGCACTGCGACATTGCCGGACCCATGGCAGCCGATCGCGCGCGCAATTGGGACGTCAAAGGCGCAACCGGCCACGCCGTCCTCACGTTCGTGAGCCTCGTCGAGCGCGCAGCCAAAAAGTAGTAGTAATGTTGCAGTAGAAAATGCCGCAGCCGTCCCCCATCGAACATTTGGAGCGAAAGCTCACCCGCACGATGGGGAAGACGATCACCGATTTTCGGATGATCGAAGAAGGTGATCGCGTTTTGGTCGCGGTGAGTGGCGGCAAAGACAGCTACTCGATGCTGCATTTGTTGCGTGAGCTACAAAAGCGCGCGCCCATCGATTTCACGCTCAAGGTCGTGAACGTCGATCAAGGGCATCCGGGTTATCCGGCGCAAGTGCTTCGCGACTACATGGCTCGCGAAGGCCATGATTTTACGATGATCGAAGAGGACACGTATTCGATCGTCACCGAAAAAATTCCCGAAGGAAAGACGTACTGTTCGCTGTGCTCGCGTCTGCGTCGCGGCATTCTTTATCGCGTTGCGACCGAGCTTCAATGCAACAAGATCGCGCTCGGACACCATCGAGACGACATCCTTCAAACGTTCTTCTTGAATCTGCTCTTTGCGGGAAAGCTCGCGTCCATGCCGCCGAAGCTCATCTCGGACGACGGCCAGCACATTGTGATTCGCCCGCTCGCGCAGTGCGCAGAAGAAGATGTCGCCGCATTTTCGCAGCTCATGGCGTTTCCGATTTTGCCGTGTGACTTGTGCGGTTCGCAGGACAATTTGCAGCGAAAAATCGTCGGCAACATGATCACCGGTTGGGAAAAAGAACGACCCGGACAGAAAGCGGTTTTGCTCGCCGCGCTGTCGAATGTGAACCCGAGTCATTTGCTCGATCGCGATTTGTGGAAAACGCTCGGGCTCGACGCAGCGAAATCGCTCGGTGACCTTCAGGAGCCCGTGTCGTCACGAGGCCTCGAAGAAAATAGGGCAAATAGCGATCTCGTCCCCGAGCATCGTTTGATTGCGAGCGCGCGCGCGAACGGAGGCGCTTCATCGTGACCACGGGCAGTGATTTCGACGACGCCAAGACTCAGGTCCGCGCCGAAATCAACTCGGAGATGTCCGAAGTCCTCGAGCTCGGCTCGCGTGTGATGCCTGCGCCGATACTCACGCGCTGGACGAACGCATTTCAGCTCGGCTCGACCGCGCAGGCTGCAGTGCCGGGTCTCTATGCTTGGTTCGTCACCGTAGTGCCGTGCGCGTGGAGCCGGGGTAGTCATTTGCCCGGTAAAATGGCGTCGCTCCTCGCTCTAGCGTCGCTCGCCGTCGCGGTTTATCTCGAGCCTCAGCGTCCAAAAATTGCACGCGCGGTTTCGGTTTGGGGGCTCACCGGCGGCAGTATCGCGGTGTGGGTGCTTTCGTCGACGCAGCTCGCGCCTCAGCATTTTGCAACCGCGCGCGCGCTGAGTGGAATGCTCGGATGGGGGCTCTTCGCATACGCATCGGCGGCGCCTGCGCTCGGCCCGCGTGCGGGTGGCGTCGTAGAAGCGGGAATCCTCAAGCCGCGCTCGAGCGTGCTTCGGGGCGACGCTTATTATCTCGCCGGCGGAGTGGTGGTCGCGCTGCTGCTTCAAACGATCGGCTGGCGAGTTCTCTCGCCGGAGCGCGGGCTGCTCATTCGCATCGCCACGCTCGCCGCGGGAATCAGTGTGATCGGCGCGTCGGTTTCACTTTCGCTCGCGCGTCGTTTGACCGCGAGCAAAGCACCTCGCAAAAAGCCGATGAAAGAGCTTCTTTCATGGGGCGTGGCGATCGCGATGCTTCTGCTGATCGGCGTGGTTTACGCGCTCGTCCGATAGCGGCAAGATGGGGGAACGATGGCTGGACCGCTGAAACGTCCGACGCAAACCTTTTCTGGGCTCTACGACGTTGCGGCGCTCGGCTTGCTCGCCTTTGCGTGTGTTGCGTTCGTTCTAGGTGCAACCGCCCTCGCGCGCACCGACGATTTCATGGCGGTGTATTGGCTCGTGGTCGGCGTCGTCACGCTGACCGGCTCGACCAAGATCGCGAAAAATGGCGGAGGACGCGGTTGAACGGTCGCAGTCGCATTGCGCTCGTTTCGCTTTTTGCGCTTGCGTGCGCGTGCCGTTCGCCTGCGCCGACTACGCACAAAAATATCGGCGGCGACGTCGTTGCGAGCGCCGGATCGGCCACGATTTCAGCAGCGCTTCTCACCAGCGTCGCACGCGCTCAGCAGCGAACGGCCGACTCTACGCTGCAGCTTCTCCTCGACGACGCCCTGCTTTCGGAAGGCGCGCGATCGAGCAAGATCGATCAAGCGACGCCAGTGGCGCGTGATCTCACGGCGCTTCGTGCGCAGCTGGTGGCGGACCGTTTGCGCAATGACGCACGAGCCGCGGGCCCTTGCTCCGACGCAGAAATAGATGCGCTCAGCAAATTGCATTTGAAAGACGTGGAGCTCCCGGAGCGCGTGCAAGTCATCCACGCGATCGCAATTCGTCCGAAAAAAGAAGCTCCAAACCAGGCCGAGCTCGTTCAGCACGCACATGAGGTTGCAGACGCGATCGAAGCCGCCGTGCAAGGCGCATCGTCGGCCGAAGACTTCGAGGCACGCGCGAAAACCGTCGCGCATGGCGATGTCGACGTGCGCGTCGAGTCGCTTCCGGCGTTTGCTGACGACGGCACGGTTCCCGAAACCGGAGGCGGAATGGACGCAACCTTCGCGCACGCTGCGTTCGCGCTAGCAAAGCCGGGAGACATTTCTTCGGTCACCGAAACCTCCTTTGGGTGGCACGTGATTCGTTTGAATCAGCGGCTTCCCGCGAAAAATATCCCGCACGAGGAACGGCGCACGCTGTTCGCAGAAGAGTGCGTCGCAACGCGCGCGCGCACGGCGTTTCAAGCGGTGCTAGCGGCACGTCATGCGGCGGTTCCCATCGAGATCGCCCAAGATGCGTACGTCGCCATGACCTCGGTCCCACGCCGCCCCGACGCACCGTGAGCACTCTTCGGCCGCGTCGCAACACGACGGCGCCGCCCGCGCGCGACATGGACGCGAGCCCATTCGCGTCGATCCTCCAAAGTCTCATCCAGCGCATTCCCGGCGCATTTGCCGTGGGTTTGGTCGATCGCGAGGGTGAGACGGTCGACTATGCCGGCCTCGTAACACCGTTCGACATCAAAGTGGCTGCCGCCCATTTTCAAATCATCATGCTGCAGCTCGGCGACATTAAAGCGCTTGGGACGCCGAAGCATTTGATCGTGCGCGGATCGGAGCGCAGCATCATCGTGAGGCAGCTTCAAGTCGGCTATTCGGTGGTGGTTTTGCTCTCGCGGCGGGGCGGCTTCGTCAGCGCAGAGCGGGCGTTTTCAGCGTGCGTTCATTCGCTCACCATCGAAGCCGGATGGGATCGCGTCGATGAGCTCCCGCCATGGTTTCCGATCTCGGTCGAAACCGATGCCGCTCATCGCCCGAGCCGCATCGTTTATGGCGGTCTCGCGGAATCCGTTGAGGTGCTCGGAACACTTGTTGGCCTCGCGCGTGGCGAGCACGGCTTCCGAATTCGTCTGGCGTCGGGCCCAGAAATCACGGTTGTTCGCGAAGCCGGCGATCATTGGTACGCGGAAGAAGGCGTTTAAACCGCTCCCCTTCTCAACGCATGCCCAACACATGCCCAACACATGCAAAGTGCACGCTTTAATCGGTAAAAAAAGATCTTTTGAGCGTTGACACTAAATCCTGCGCGAGTATGTTCCGCGCCCCTGCATCGAGAGGCGTTCCTCTTCGAGCGGGCATCTGGAAGCAAATCAGAGCTGGTTCACAAGACCAGCGCCGAGGCCGCAACCAGATGTGGAGAATGTGTGGTCAGTCGAGCGTGAGAAATCACAATCGACGAGCTTCCGGACCTCGAAAGGGGACCGGTCGTCGCGGGGGCGGCAGAACGATCGAGCCAGTTTCTAGGGCTCCCGTCGCATCTCGCTGAAGATCATGCAACGCTGCCGGGGTTTTTCAACGCCCCGTCCTTTCGTGTCGAAGTCGCAGTGGAGAACTCTTCCTCTGCAACCCTGGACGAAGGAATTGGGCGGCGAAATCCGAAGAAACCGCTAGCGGCAAAGCGGTTTGAAATAAAAACGCTTTTTCGAAAGAAAAACGTTGACCCAGAGGGCGCGTCTCACTAAGTTTCGCGTCCCCATCGGCGGAGAACATACTTCGACAACGGTCCAAAACCCGTTCCGAAGCTCCCTCGGTCCTTGAAAACTGAATCGTACGCTACTCACAATTGATGTAACCGCGCGCCCTTCGTCCTTAAACAAGACGAGCGGAACTCCTTCCAAGGAGGCGCGGCGAAAGCAAGAGTGGGTCCCTGGAGCACGCGAGACGCGATCTTCCACTTCGGAAGATCAATAGTCGTCGAAGCGATGCTCCAATTCACAAGTTTAGAGCACAGGCTCGAGTTTTCCAACTCGAGTTCAAATCTAAACTCCACCAGCAAATCAATGCGCTGGTACCGAGGCAACTCGGTACTGGACGCGAAAATTTAACTGGAGAGTTTGATCCTGGCTCAGAACGAACGTTAGCG
>JBDTFL010000656.1:0-2531 GCA_039937955.1 Polyangiaceae bacterium
CCGAGCGTCACTATGAAGCGTTGAAAAAGTTTTACGACGAAACCCTCAAAAAATAGAGGGTTTCGCGATCCAGCCGAGCTACTTCTTCGCGCCGTCGGTGTGGCAGTCGTGGCAACCGAACCCCGTCATCGTCTTCGGATCGAATGCGGGCTCACTCAGCAAGCTCGCCATGTCCGGCACGACCTTCTCCATCATGAATTTGCAAGCGGCTGGCTTCTTCGCCATCAGCTTTTTGAAACCGTCCGGCGTTGCCGGAACCGGCGGAAGCTTTGCGTTCGGCATCTTGAACGATCCGTCGGTCGCGCCGTCGCCGTGACAGGTTTTGCAGTTCATGTCGGCGAAGCGTTTCGCGTCGTAGCCGGTGAAGTCGTCCTTCATCTTCGGGAAGACGGTCTGCTTCATGAATCCCATCCTCTGATCATGATTCATGTCTTTCCAAACTGTCGGCGCGGCTGGTGCTGCCGACGCGCTCGGGGCTGCGCTCATGGCGGTCGCCGAAGAATCGCTCGGCATCGCGGACGGCATCGCGCTTGCGGCGCTGCTCGTGTCGGTCGGAGCGGGCGGCGACGCGGGCGGAGATCCACCTCCGCATGCCACGCTCGCGATCACCGGTGCAGAACAGACGAGAAGAAAAGCGGTTCGCAAAATCGTCGCCGAAGTTTTCATGGAGTCTCCTGCGACCCCTTCTAGATGAGCTCGAAACCAAGTGCAAATTGCACGCAACCCGCGAGAATCCGTGCGTGGGCTCGAACGCAGCGCACGATCGCAAATCAGCTTGTTTTACCGACTCTTCACGCCACCTTTGGAAAGGTGGGTCACCGCTTCGCCGAGGCCGTCGAGTGTGAGCTGATACATCGAAAATACTTCCGACAACGCCTGCGCGGTTCCGCCTTTCCAATATGACGGCGGCTCGGGATTCAGCCACGCGCTCTTCCGAAAATGATCGGCGAGCATCATCATCCACCTGATGCCGGGCATGCTCTCGCCTTGCGGACGATTCGAGTAGTAGTCCCAATCTCCGCCGCCGAGGAGCTCGGCTGGATGCATCGCAGCGTCACCCACGATGACCAGCTTCCACTCCGGGCCGCACTGATCCATGAGCTCGCGAATCATCGTGGGCTCGTCGAAACGATCGGTCTGATAGACGCGACCATAGATGCAGTTGTGAAAGTAGAATGTCTTCACTTCACGAAAGTTCGACGCGCGTTTTGCGGCTGAAAACAAGCGTGAAACGAGCTGCGCGTACGGATCCATCGACCCGCCAACATCCATCAACAAGAGAACACGGATGTTCGATTTCTTCGGCGCTCGCAAAATAATTTCCAGCTCACCGCCGTTCTTCGCGGTTTGATTCACCGTCTCGTCGATGTCGAGCTCCAGCGCGACGCCTTCGCGATGAAACGCGCGCAGCTTGCGAAGGGCGACCTCGATCTGGCGAACGTCGAGAACCAGATCGGACCTGTAGCCTTTGTATTTGCGCGCGTCGGCGACGGCCATCGCGCTGCGACCTCCGCCGAGCGGACCCACGCGAACGCCGTTCGGATTCTGTCCGTTCGCGCCGAAGGGGCTCGTGCCGCCGGTTCCGATCCAGCGATTGCCGCCGTCGTGTCGTTCTTTTTGCTCCCGCATACGTTCTTCGAAGAGCTTGCGCAGCTCCTCCATGTCGAGCGATTGCAACATCGCGCGCTCCTCGTCGGTGAGCTCTTTGCGATTTTTCGGATCCTTGAGCCACTCCTCGAGCTCGCTCAAGATTTCCATGCTGATCGCGGCAATACCTTTAAAATGGCTGGAAAATGCCTGATCGAATGCATCTAAATCAGCTTCGCGGTGAACGCAGAGCGCACGCGCCAAGTGATAAAAACCGTCGAGCGAGCTGTCGTGTAGACCGAACGACATCGCCCGCGCGAGTGACATCGCCTCTTGTGCGCCGACTTTTACTTTGCGGCCGCGCAGCTCGTACAGAAACGGAACGATGACGTTTGCGGACATGGGCTCCTAGACGCCTGCGCGTAGCTCGGCTTTGGGAAAGCTAGTTACTGATGCCGCCACCGCAACGAGCGTCGCCGGCGGTGTGCGCGAAGACGTCGTAGTCGCCGAGCGGAACATTTTGCGGAACGACGATGGCGGCCGTGAACGCGCCTTTGTCGTCGGTGGCGACGCTGCCGACCGTGAGCTCGTGATGTTTGTCGTCGCGCAAAATGACTTCGACGACGAGATTTCCGCAACTGTCACCATCCGCCGAAACGCTTCCACTTACGTGCAATGCACTGCCTCGGCGTGCGTCGGTGTCCGCAATGGTCATCACGACTTTGGAGGACGGGCGATCGTCCTTGGTTTGCGACGTGGTGTTGGCGGTCGTGGGATTGGTTTGCGCGCTTGCTGCCGACGAAGGCGAAGCGCTTGCAGATGCCGATGCGCTGGACGACGCGTTGCTCGTGCCGTTCGATCCGCCGTTTTGCGATCCTCCGCCGTTGCCTCCGGAGCTCGTGCGCGCAAGGTCTTCACCGCGCGATGCATTGGATGGCCAGGAG
>JBDTFL010000657.1:0-3436 GCA_039937955.1 Polyangiaceae bacterium
TTTCCGAAGCGATACACGTGCGTCGTCGGATGTCCGAGCGAGTCGAACACTGCGCGGTCGTGGTCGTCGTTGCGAAGGCGCAGCGCCATGACGCCGTGACTCGCGAGCGTCTCGGGCTCGTCGGCCAGGTTGAATGCGGCGTCGCTGTCCAAGAAAAATAGTCCGTGATCGACGCCGGCTTCACGGGCGAGGTCGGGCTCGTACGCGGGACGACCGCCGTCGCGATCGGCGAGCAATTGTTCGTCGAACGATTCGTGGATCGCGAAGCCCAAAAACATGATCGACAACATCGCGAGCGCACGACGCGGAAACGCGAGGCTCGGCCATGCATGCGCAATGGCCAGCGCTGCAATGGCATGCTCGACCGGCAAGATGTCGGCGAACAAACGCGCTCCGCCGCCCGGATAATTGCCGTCGAAATAAAACGGCACGTAGAAAAGCATGTGCAGCAAAACGAGCGCCCCGGCCGAACGCGCAGCACGTGACGAACGCATCACGCGAACCGAGAGGATGAGGATGACGAAGAAGAGCAGCTCGAAATTGAACGCGTCGGTGATGTGATAGCGAAGCCGACGAATCGTGGTTCCGAGGGCTTCCACCAGGCCGTAACCGTGCGCGAGATGCGCGGCGACGAAATCACCGTGCTCGTACGTGCAACCGACGTTCGCGCCGAATCCGTATTTGAAGCAACCCGGCGGACCGTCAGCCACCGCGTAATACGCGCGTTGCGCGGGATAGAGCCAGAAGCCGGTGGACGCGCGATTGGCGGCGAGCAGAAAAAAGATGCCGGGAACTGCGCCGAACAGAACCCATGCGGCGGAGCTCACGAACCGCAGCCTCGTGGGTGACCACGAGGCACGAGCTCCCGAAGGTCGCTCAGTATTTTTCGAGGCGATTTGCGCGATGACGATCGCGAGCGCAAACGAAGAAACGATGCGCGTGCATGCGACATAACCGAGCGCGACACCCGACAATGCGAACAGCCAACCATCGTCGAGGCGGCGCGCACGAAGCGCGAACGCGAGCCCGAGCGTGATGCCGAGCGCGCTTGCCGCGTGCGACATGGTGTCGGCGGTTTGATAACGGAGCGTGGCGCACGCGACCGAGATCATCGCGGCGAAGCGCGCGATCGTTTCGGCCTCCGGAACGTGGAACGACGACCGGCGGCGCTCGTCCATGAAGAGCTCGCCCGCCAAAATATACGTGGCGAGAACCAGCGCGGCCGCGAGCAGCGGACCGATGACCATCGGAGCGCCGATGCGAAATCCGATCGCGAGCAGCAGCGGATAACCGGGCGGAAAAATTCCTGCGAGATGATTGGGCTCGCGGAAAAATAAAAATCGACCACGGAAGCTGGCCGTGGGGTCGCTCACCATCCACGCGAGCTTGCCGTGATTGAGCGCGCGTCCCTGCAAAAAATACGACGTTGCGTCGATGATGCGCGGACCGCCACGCAAATAATAATCGATGAAACCGAGCGACAAAAATGCAGCGACGAACGCAGCGACCGTCAAAAATCGGCGACGCGAGTACGTCGACATCGTCGTGCTTAGCGGCGCGTGCGGTGCGAGCAATTGCGCGATCAAACGAGACCATCCCGGCGCCATGACCATCAGTGCGAGCACGACGGCGATGCCGAGCATGACCCACGACGGCATGTCCGGCGGCCGTCCCCACGTACCGAGGAGCGCTTGATGAAATGCGTGTGACGGCACATCGCCGGATGCCGCAGATCCGGACGCGCTCGCGGATGCCGACCCAGCGGCGCTCGCGACTGCTCCGGCAAGAAGCGGAGCGCTCATTGCGTCACCCACACATGATAGTCGACGAAATCGGTCGGGCCTTGGTTCCACAGCTCGATGTCGACCGACTCACGCACCGAATCCGCTGTGAGAGGCGCGACAGCCTCCACCCACGCCGAGCCTTTTTCGAACGCGAGCTGCACGGTCGCGTTGCCGCCGACGTGCACGAAGACGTTCGACGGCGTTTCGGGCGCGGAGCGAATCAAGAGGTGCGCGGCTTTTCCGGGCACGAGGTTGCGCAGCGTAAAACGCTCCGTTTTCCCGGGTGCGATGCGTCTGCCGGCGTCGAACATGTCTAACGCGTCGTTGCTTGGGTCGGGGAGAATTTTCATGTCGGTCCACCCGCCGGCCGGCTGCGGGAAAAAATACGCGTGTTCCTTTTCGCTGACCAAATCGGCAATGTCGACCGAATCCCGAACGATCTCACCCGCCGGCACCTCGCGCGGTTGCTCGCCAGTGCCGAGCAAATGCCAGTCGGCCTTGTAGATGACGTCTTCATAGCCGCCGCAAATCACGTTGCCTTCGACCGGAAATCTCGCGAGCACGCCGCTGGAAAACCACGTCGGAAGCACGCCCCACCAGGTCGGAAAAATCGCGAGCACGTCGGGACGCTCGGCCGGCGCCATTCGTTCGATGAGCTCGAGCGTTGCCGGCAAACCATGAACGCCCGCGCGTGCAAACGGCAATCGGTGATAGCCGCCGAGCCCGATGATATCGAGGCCGCGCGCCTCCGAGGCGTACACGAGCGCGCCTGCGTCACCCACCAAGATGCGATGCGGTTGGTAACGCTGCAGCCAACGACCCGCGACGATGTGCTGATCGCGAATATTGCGCGACGCACGACCGAAAAACCAACGCTGCCCGCGCTCGTTTTTTTCTTGATGCGCGTGCGCGAGGAACAGCGCGACGCAAACTGCAACCACGCGCAACGGCCATATTTGTAAGATGCACGTAAACGCGGATCCGGCTAAAATTACGGTGGTCCATGCGTATCGAATCTCGGGGTTCGTGCCGACCGGCCGCGTGGCAACCCCGACAGCTTGCAGTGCGAGCGCACCGAGCGCGAGGGTGAGCACGATGTTGGGACGTCCGGTTCTCTTCGCGAGCGCAACTGCGCCGAGCGCTGCGGCGATGAGGAGCCATGCGACCGCCGGCATCGTGTAGCGCTCGTTTTGCCAACGCACCTGACCATTGAAGGCGGTGAGCAAAAGCCAACCGGCGATCTGTCCCCACAAGATCAAACCGGTGCGTCGCGTTTCTCGGATGGCGAGGGTCGCGAGCGCGAGCGCCGGGATGAGCATGCCGAACGCGGGCACGTCGGTGAAGTGGTACTCGGTGTTGCGCAAGATCGAGTACTTCAGGTTGAAGATGTAATCTGCAACCTTCTCGTCTATCGTCAAAAACGGGCTATTTACAGCCAGTTTCACGATCGCGCCGCTCGCCGAAAATTCTCCGGTGAGCGCGCGATTCATGAGCGCTTGCACGATGACGATGCCCGCGCCGGGAACGACGCAGCGGAAAAAAATGAGCGCGGCCGATTTGAAGCCGTCACGTTTCCAAATCGTGATGCTGCTCGCGAGCGCGAAAATACCGACGCTGGAGACCGCCTCGGGGCGAGTCAAAACGAGAATGGC
>JBDTFL010000658.1:0-4452 GCA_039937955.1 Polyangiaceae bacterium
GGTGGAAAAAATGTGCCGCCGCAAAACATCGAGATTCGTTTTGCGAACGACACGTTCGTCGCGTTCGTCGTCGTCTACGGGGACGCGAAGAAGTTCTTGGTCGCTGGAGTCTGGCTGAACGAGGCGATGGTCCGCGCCGAGCTCGAATCGCGCGGCATCACGCCGGAGCACATGGCGGCAGCACGTCGTGATCTCGTCCAAGACAAGATCACCAAGGTGAACGAGGGGCTCGCCAGCTACGAGTCGATCAAGAAATTCGTCATCATGAACGAGCCACTCACGGTGGAGGCCGGATTGCTCACTGCTTCATTCAAGGTGCGCCGCAAGAAGGTGTACGAGGCGTTCCGGTCGGAATTCGAGACACTCTACACCGAAATCGATCCGAACCGCGTTGCAGTGCAACATGTCTGATCCGGCGCTCGGCCTGCTCGGGAAAATGGCCGGTAAACGGCTGTGGAACTTGATGGGTCTGGCGACGCGCAACAAGCCGCTGGTCGGCATCACACCAGCGGACATCGTGCACACCGAGAACAAATGGAAGCTGCTTCGTTACCGACGACCCGAGCTAGAAAGAGGGCAAGCGACCTTTAAAACGCCTATTTTGCTGGTGCCGTCGCTCATCAATCGTCATTACGTGATGGACCTCGTGCCGGGTAAGAGCCTCGCGGAGTGGCTAGTCGCTCAAGGTCATGACGTGTTTTGTATCGATTGGGGAACACCGGGAGACGAGGATCGTTTTCTGACGTTCGACGACATCTGCGATCGTTATTTGGCGCGCGCGCTTCGCATCGCAGCAAAGTCCTCGCCGCGTAACCAAACGCACGTGCTCGGGTACTGTCTCGGCGGAACTCTCGCTGTCATTCATGCAGCAGCGCGCCCCGAGCGCATCGCGTCGATGGCGCTTCTCGCTGCGCCCGTCTCGTTCAAGGACGACGGTCCCCTCGCCGCGTGGACGCAGAACCAAGATTTCGATCCGCAGGCGATCACCAAGGCCTTCGGCAATGCACCGTGGCCTCTACTCCAGGGCGCATTTCAAATGCTCCGCCCGACGCTGAATTTGGCGAAGGCCGTGCATCTGATCGACCGCGCGTGGAACGACGAGTTCCTCGACGGCTTTTTGGCGCTGGAAACGTGGGGCAACGACAACGTGTCGTTCCCAGGAGCGGCGTTCGTTCGCTACATCGACGATCTCTATCGCAACGACGCGCTCATCAAAGGCGAGATGCGCTTGTCGGGGAAGCCCGCAAAAATGGAGGCGATTTCGTGTCCGTTGCTTGCGGTGAGCTTCGAGCACGACACCATCGTTCCGTGGAGGAGCGCGGCCGTCCTCGTCGATCGCATTGCGTCGATTGACAAGAACCACATCAAGCTCCCGGGCGGTCACGTGGGCGCGGTGGTTTCGAAGTCGGCGGCCAAGGGTCTGTGGCCCACGCTCTCGAATTTCTTCGCGAGCCACGACGAGGTGAAAATCAAAACGAACCTCAAACGGCTCGTTGCAAAATGATGAGCGGGGCTTCGGCAGGGCAGCCGAGTCGAAACGGAAACCAATTTCCCCAGCCGCTCGTCGTGTAGAGCGTCGATTCGTTTTTTCGATAGAGGCCCCACAAATATCCGTCGGGATACAGCGGCTCGAACGCGCTTTTGCCGTTGAATCCGATTTGTCCGCCGTGCGTATGTCCGGACAATGTGAGATCGATGCCGTTATTTGCGGCGTGCACGAATCCTTCGGGGCGGTGTGAGAGCAGGATCGAAAACGCGTCGCGCGGCTTGTCGCGCATCGAGCGCTCGACGGTGCGGCGCATGAAATCCCCGATGTCGGCGCTCGTGGAGAGCGGATCATCGGTGCCAGCCAAATAGAGGCGAGACGCTCCGACGGTAATGGGCAGCCCGCGCTCGACGAGCAAATTCGCGCGACCGCGATCGTACTGACGACGTGCCTCGGCGACGCCGTGCAAATATTCGTGATTTCCCAAGGACGAATGCACGCCGAATTTGGGTTGCAGTCGGGATGCGGCTTGGACCGCAGGTACGATCTGCGAAAAATCGTCGGCGAGGTCGCCAGTGAACAGAATCAAATCCGGACGCACGCCACGCTCGCCGAGCAAGTCGATGAAGGCATCGAGATCGGACGCTTGATGCGAGACACCCAAGTGCAAATCACTCAGCTGCAAGATCGACAGGCCGTCGAATTCAGCTGGCACTTTCGCGCTGCGCACGATGATGTGGGGAACCTCCGCCGTGCGCGTGCCGTTTGAAATGCCTTTGAAACAAGCTCCAACGGCGATCGCCGGTGCAATGGCGGTTACTGCGCTGAGCACCTGACGACGCGTCATCTCGTGCTTCGGATTTTCTTCGGCGGGCGGCTCCGGCAGTTTTTCCGGAAGCGCGCGCTTGGCCAAGGTGCGGAGCAGCAAGGCCACCGGAAGACTCGCGACGAAAAATCCGAGCACGAGCATTCCATAAGAAGACAGAAACGCGCCCCAGTAGCGTGTCGGAAATGTTGGTCCGAATTGCCACGCCAGGTGCGTCGCAAAAAGAAAGGTAGCGGAGAGCGCCCATCCGATTTGCAGCAGCCTCTTACGAGCGAGGTCCCGCATGGTGACGCGCGTGAACACGGCGCCGAACAGCAACATGACGATCAAACCTTCTACCGATCGCATCCACAAAAACGGAGGGAACACTATTTTTTTCCTTGGTCGAGGTCGTCGTATTCGGAACGCAAAGCGGCGTCGGCGTCTTCCAACGCAACTTCGCGCAGCAATCTTCGCGTGAGCAGGGCGCAGACGAGGATCACGAGCGCGAGGCCCGCGAAGCCAAAAACAAGCACAATCATGACTTCACTCGTTCGACGGCGCGATCGCGTCGATGCCGTGTCCGAGCCTGGTGCGTGCTCCGAAGAGCGGATTCGAGAGCGAGGCCAACTGCACCAAGCTCGCGGCTTGCACGACGATCAAGAGGAGAACTGGAACGGCCAGCGCACCGAGCGCTCCGGTGCCTTGCACCTTCAGCAGCGACCGAAAAAAGACACACGCACCCACCGTGAACGCGATGACCGTCGACACGGGACCAACCGCGGTACCAATGAGCGAGCTCGACTGTTGATAGATGGCCACCAGCGGCGCGAGGAGCAGCAGCGTCGTGCATCCGGCGAACGCCGCCGATGTATAGGCGAGCAAGAGATCGGTCGCGTGCACCTTTTGCGACGTGAGCTTCAACGCGAAGAGTGAGAGCGGCAACGCCGAGAGGGCCGACGCCGCGATGAGCATCGGAACCGTGAGCACGTTCGACAGCGCCAAGTGACCATGCGCGCCGACGACGACTCCCCAAAGTGACGCTGCGCCGAGCGCCAGCAGTGACGCGATGCAAATCGCGAGAAGCTTGCGCGACTTCGACGCATTCTCGGTTGCGTCGGCAGATGAGTCCCCGTGGGCGGGGTTCCCTCCGGTCATGTTCGGGCCTACGAAATCAACCAGCCATGAAAGAGTGTGCATTTGATCTCCGTTCCAAGATCACGATGGCAACGCGATGCGAACCCTCCGCCGCCGCCCCGTGAAATGTTCTTGGAACGTGTGTGAAAACGATGTGAATCGAGCCGCTAATCGGACGTCGTGGCGCCGCTCAGGGCACGGCGACGAGAAGGGGCAATTGCACGTAAAAACAAGCTCCTTTGCCAACCTCTGAAGACGCGCGCACCGAGCCTCCATGCGCTTCGGCGACGGCTTTTACGAGCGCCAATCCCAGGCCGGTTCCGCGTTCCCGATCGCGTGTGGTGAAGAAGCGGTCGAACACGCGCGGAAGATTTTCTGCGGCGATGCCTGGACCCGAATCGGAAATTTCGACGACGACGATTCCAGCTCGGAT
Source organism: Polyangiaceae bacterium (assembly GCA_039937955.1). GTDB lineage: Bacteria > Myxococcota_A > Polyangia > Polyangiales > Polyangiaceae > JAICXU01. The sequence continues at coordinate 3,862 of JBDTFL010000658.1, forward strand.
TTCCAGTACGACGTCGACGTGCCCATCTTCGCGAACGAACGACGCGCCGTTTTCGATGAGCTCGCGGAACGACGCCTCGAAGCGGTGATCGACGCCGCTCACGAGCGCCCGATCACTCGCGCTCGAAAATGAAAATGCGATGCCTTTGTAACGCTCGTCCTCCGATGCGCTTTTGACGAGACCGCGGAGGAGGGCCACCAAATCGACAGGCTCGCGAATCTCGTTCGGCATGCCCGCCTCTGCGCGTGCGAGCTCGAGAAATTGTGTGATCAAACGATCGATCTTGCTGGTGCTCTCATGCAGCAATCGCGAGATGCGTTGCGCGCGCTCGGGGGTGAGATCCGCAGTGACGCTTTCCGCGGTCGCTCGAACCGCGGCGACCGGATTTTTCAGCTCGTGGACGAGATCGGCGACGAACGCCTCGTTGTCGCGACGCTTCGTTTCGAGCGTATTTAAAAGCTCATTCAGCGCACGCGCGAGGTCCCCCACCTCGTCGGTCTGGCGAACGGAGAGCGCAACGTTGCGCGTGGCGACCGAGGATTGCGCGAGCGCTTCATCACGCAGCGCCTCCAGCGGCTCGACCACGCGACG
>JBDTFL010000659.1:0-6835 GCA_039937955.1 Polyangiaceae bacterium
CAGGGAACGCGCGTCGTAGATCGGATCGCCGACTCATTCCCTGCGGCGTCCCGAGCATCGGCAAAAGAAAAGTACGATGTCGTGATCGTGGGATCGGGGCCGGCCGGTTTGAGCGCGGCGCTTCGTGCGATCGATCGCGGACTCTCATATGTGGTGCTCGAACAAGCGACGATGGCTGCGAGCATTCAATCCTTCCCGCGAAATAAGCTCGTCTTCGATCAGCCGCTGCAGCTGCCGGTGGTGGGCGATCTTTGGCTTCGCGAAGCGACGAAAGAAGAGCTGCTCGTGCAATGGACACGCATCGCGCGCCAGAAACGAATCGACATTCGTGAGCATCATCGGGTCGTGTCGTTCGATCACGAACCGGACAAGATCATCGTGCATGCCGTGCACGACGACCAGCCGCAGATCTTCGAAGCGTCACATGTCGTGTTGGCTCTCGGCCGTCGCGGTACGCCGCGCAAGCTCGATGCGCCGATCGCGCCCGACGCGATTGCCAGCGTTTCATATTCGTTGGCCGACGCACGAACGTTCGCCGGAAAACAAATCGTCATCGTGGGCTTGGGGGATTCGGCGATGGAAGCGGCCATCGCGCTCGCACGCCAACCCGACTGCAAAGTCACCATTTCTTATCGCGGAGGCGACTTCGGGAGAGGCAAAGCGCGCAACCTATCCGAGCTGAAATCGCTCGTCGCGCGAGGAAAAATTCGCCTCGAATTCGGAAGCAAGGTGCGACGCGTCGACCATCGGCAGCTGACCCTCGAAATTCACGGAAAGCCCAAAATCGTGCCGTTTGACGCGATTTTAGTGCTCATCGGCGGCACGCCGTCGAGCGAGCTCCTGACCGCAGCGGGAGTGAGGTATGCGGCATACACACACGAAATTTCGGATGAATAAATCGAATCCGTTTTTGGTGCGTATCCAGCATCCATGAAAGCTCGCACAGTCGCTCTTTGGACGGTTCTCGGCATGTTGGCAACCAGCGCAGGGGCGCTCGCGGTACCGATCTCAGCGACTGCGACGACGGGCGGAGGCACGAGCATCGTCGGTGATCCGGGCGATCCGAACGACGCGCACACGCAGCTTGCGCGCTTCACGAGCGACGGCACGCTGTCGATCGACGCGCGTCTCGGCCACGCAAAGCTGCCGTCGGGGAGCGCTCAGGACACGTTGCTGTTCACGTCGGTAACCGGAAGCGACCTCGAGAAAATTTCTGCGCCGCCGCTCAATCTCGCGATCGTGATCGATCGCAGTGGATCGATGCGCGGTGCACGCATTGCGAATGCGATCGATGCAGCTGCGGGAACGATCGCGCGTCTCCGCGACGGCGACAGTGTCACGGTCGTTTCGTTCGACACCGAAGCACAGGTCGTCGTTCCTCCGACGGTTGCCACGGCAAATAACCGCGATTCCATGACCGCGGCGATTCGCTCGATTCGTCTCGGTGGCGACACCTGCATCTCGTGCGGCATCGAGTCGGCCATGAATTTAATGAGCGCGAGCTCGGTTGCCAACAGCGACCACGTCAGCCGCATGCTGCTTCTTTCCGACGGCGCCACCAATCACGGCATCACCGACAACGCCGGTCTTCGTGCACTGGCCGATCGCATGCGCGATCGCGGTTGTGCAATCTCGACGATTGGCGTCGACGTCGACTTCGACGAAAAAGTCATGGCGCTGCTCGCCCAAGAATCGAACGGGCGTCACTACTTCGTCGCGAACGCCGGCGATTTGCCGGGCGTATTCTCGCAAGAGTTCGACAACTTGCTCGCAACCGTCGCACGCGAAGCCGAGCTCACCGTCGAGCTCGCTCCGGGCGTCGAGCTCGATCAAGTCTTCGATCGCACGTTTCGCCGAGAAAATGGCCGAATCGTGATTCCGTTCGGAACCTTCAGCGCCAAGCAACAGAAGACGGTGCTCATGAAGCTTCGCGTCGACGACGCGCACGCGAACGCCGGAACGCAACCGGTGGCCAGCGTTCGCCTCACATACCGTGATCTCGCCCATCAAACCGACGGCGCGGCGAACGGTCAGCTGGCGGTTTTGCGCGACTCCGAAATCACGCAGCCCGACGCCGTCGACCCCGTCGTCCAGGCGCGCCTCGAGCGCAGCAAGACCGCCGAGACGCTCACCGAAGCGAACACGCTCTTCGAGACGGGTCACATCGCCGAGGCGAACAAGAAGCTCGCATCGCAAGCCGACGAGCTTCGTGCAACCGGAACAATCGCTCGCGCAGCAGCAAAAGCGAAAGGCGATCCATTCAGCAAACCGGTCGCGGACGACTTGGACAAACAGATCGCCGCCGTTGCGACCGCGGAACAAAACTTCGCCGCAGCACCCGAAGCCGTCGCGCAAGCGAGCGCTGCGCCCGTTACTGCCAGTCCGTTCGGCGGAGCAGGCTCGGCCGGCGGATTTGCCCAGCCGCCGAATGCTCGTCCGGCCCCCGCATCGCACGCCGGAAAAGCGCAGGTGCGTTCCAACCAGGCAAACGCGAGCGAGTTTGGTTTCTGAATCGCCTTTCAAACAAGCCTTAGTTTGCGCGATGCCTGTACGGATGTATCGTGGTTGAGTGAATCTTCGCAGCAAGCTCGCACGCCTCGAGATGCCTTCCGTTTCGAGGTCAGAGCTCGCTTCACCGCTCGATGATTTGCGCGATCGCATGCGCGCCATTTTGGAGCGCACCGCGATCACGCCGCGCAAGCTCGAAGCCGTCGACACACCCGAGCTGCCGTTCGTGACGCATCAAACGGCGCGTGGTCCGCTTCATCTTCGCGCGTGGCGCTTGTCGGCGGCGCATCGCATGGGTCGTGTTTCGCTGCTCCCGGCCCGTGACGCAAACCCCGAGCTGCTGGCGTTGCTCGCGCTCGATCCAGCTATCGCGAGCTGCGACCCGATGCGTGCACTCTACATTGATACCGAAACGACTGGTTTGGCGGGCGGGGCAGGGACCGTTGCGTTCTTGATCGGCCTCGCGTTTTTCGACGGCGACCGCGACAGCGAGAACCGCGGCTTGATGATGGAGCAGATTTTGGTGCGTAGCTTGGGTGAAGAGGCGCCCATGCTCGAGCACCTCGCGAAGCGAATCGCGGACGCGTCGATGCTTGTATCTTACAATGGAAAAAGCTTCGATTTACCGCTGATTCGTACGCGTTTCGTGATGGGTCGCGTGCAGGCGCCGGTCGAGCCGCCGCACTTCGATCTGCTACACGTCGCGCGTCGTTTGCACAAAGCACGTCTCAAATCACGTCGCCTGAACCAGAACGACCAGCAGAGTACCTGCAAGCTCACCACGCTCGAGCGTTTGATCCTCGGCTTCGAGCGGCACGACGACGTTCCTTCCGCCGATGTCAGCGCGCACTACCTCCATTTTTTGCGAACCGGAGAGACGAAGGCCTTGCTCGGCGTCGTCGAGCACAACGCCTGGGACGTGATCGCGATGGCGGCGCTTCTCGGTCTCTATGGTGAGCCACTCGAAACGTCGGAGCTCGGCGTGAGCGAGATCGCTGCGGCGGCGCGCACGATGAAGCGGGCCGGGCACATGGAGAAGGCGACCGCAACCGCGGAGCTCGCGGTGAATCGTGCGCTCGCGCAACCTAAACCTGATCTCGAAGAGCCGTACCGCGCTAGGGCCGAAATCGCGAAGGCTCGCGGTGATCGCGCGCGGGCACTTGCAGATTACACGCATCTCGCGCAGAGCGTCGACGACCCCCGCGTTCGTCTCGAGCTCGCCAAGCTTTATGAGCATTTCGTAAAAGACATGCCGCGCGCGCTCGAGCTTGCGCTGTCGGGAACGGGTGAGGCGGAAGAAGCGCAGACGAAACGCGCGCATCGTCTCATGCACAAAATAGCCCGAAATCATGCTAAATCGCGAGGATGACCGAGCAGCACGGAGATGCCCCGGAAACAGCCGAGCAACGCCCAAACGTTCAAGGCGCCGTCCAGGGCAGTGAGCGTCCGCGATACGAGCCGTCAATCGTCGAGCCGAAATGGCAGGCGTATTGGGACGAGCACGAGACGTTCAAGAGTGAGCGTCATGAGGGGCGCCCGAAAATCTACATCCTCGACATGTTTCCGTATCCGTCGGGCTCTGGTCTGCACGTCGGACATCCGGAGGGTTACACAGCGACCGACATCGTCGCGCGCTTCAAGCGCATGAACGGCTTCGACGTTTTGCATCCGATGGGTTGGGACGCATTCGGTTTGCCGGCCGAGCAACACGCGATTCGCACGGGCACGCATCCGCGCGCAACGACCGCGTCGAACATCCTCACGTTCAAGCGTCAGCTGAAGAGCCTCGGTTTTTCGTACGACTGGTCGCGCGAGATCGACACGACCGATCCGAAATACGTAAAGTGGACGCAGTGGATTTTTCTCCAGTTCTTCAAAAAAGGTTTGGCGTTCCAGCAGTCCGACCGACCCGTGAATTGGTGCCCGGAGCTCGGCACCGTTTTGGCGAACGACGAAGTCACCTCCGAAGGGAAGAGCGAGGTCGGAGGATTTCCGGTCGAGAAGCTCAAGATCCGTCAGTGGTCGCTGGCCATCACGAAATATGCGGATCGCTTGCTCGAAGATCTGAAAGATCTCGATTGGCCTGAAACCAGGGCAAAACAAGCACACTGGATAGGTCGCAGCGAAGGCGCGAACGTCGAATTTGCGATCAAAAACAGCCCCGAAAAAATCACGGTGTTCACCACGCGCGTCGACACGTTGCCGGGTGCGACGTACGTGGTGCTCGCGCCGGAGCACGCGCTCGCGCAAAAAATCGCGACGGCGAATTTGGTCGCGGAGGTAAAGCGCTATTCGGACGAAGCGAACGCGAAGACCGACATCGTTCGCTCCGACACCACGCGAGAGAAGACCGGAGTGCCCACCGGCGCATTTGCGATCAATCCGATCAACGGCGACGAGGTTCCGATTTGGGTCGGCGATTACGTCATCGGAAGTTACGGAAGCGGCGCGGTCATGGCCGTTCCCGCGCACGACGAACGCGATCACGCGTTCGCGTTGAAATACGAATTGCCGATCGTCCAGGTCGTCTGGCCAACGGATGGCCACGCCATCGACGTGAGCAAAGAAGCGTTCTGCGACGACGGCATCGCGAACGACACCGCGATTCAAAAAAGCCAAGCACCCCTCCCGAAGGGCACGACGTCTGAGAACGCGCGTCGTCTCGTCACCGACTGGCTCGTGTCTCAAAAAGTTGGCTCGTCGAAGATTACGTACAAGCTTCGTGATTGGGTTTTCAGTCGCCAGCGTTATTGGGGCGAGCCCATTCCGATCTACTTCCCCGTGGACTTTCCCGCGGGAAAACAAGCGGATCCGCGATTAGGTGCAGAATACACGATTCGCTACGACCAGCCGATCGCGGTCGAAGAATCCGAATTGCCGCTGCTGTTGCCGGACCTCGAAGATTTCAAGCCAGGAACCGATCCGGCGGGTCCGCTCGCGCGCGCGAAGGATTGGCGCTTCTTCCAAAAAGATGGCCCAGAAAACAAGGGTCGCTGGTTCGCGCGCGAGACGAACACCATGCCGCAGTGGGCGGGCTCGTGTTGGTATTACTTGCGCTTCACTGATCCGCTGAACGACAAAGAAGCGTGGAGTGAGAAGGCATACGCGGATTGGATGCCGGTCGATCTTTATGTTGGTGGATCCGAGCACACGGTTTTGCATCTTCTTTACGCGCGCTTCTGGCAAAAGGTGCTGTTCGATCTCGGGCTGGTGAAAGACAAAGAGCCGTTTACCAAGCTCGTGCATCAAGGTTTGATCCTTGGTGAGGACGCGCAGAAGATGAGCAAGTCGCGCGGCAACGTCGTGAATCCCGACGACGTCATCAAGAAGAGCGGCGCAGACGCATTGCGCCTCTACGAGATGTTCATGGGCCCGCTCGAAGCGGTAAAGCCCTGGCAAACAAGCGGGATCGAAGGCGTGCGTCGATTTTTGGATCGCCTCTGGAACGTCTGCGAAAACGTCAGCGACACGCAGCCCGACGACGAAACGAAGCGCTTACTCCACAAGACGATCCAAAAAGTTACCGGCGACATCGAGGCGATGCGCTTCAACACCGCGATCAGCTCGATGATGATTTTGGTGAAGCATTTGGGTCAGCTCAAATCAACGCCGCGCTTGGTAGCGGAGGCCTTCGTGCTCATCGCGTCGCCGTTCGCGCCGCACATTGGTGAGGAGCTCTGGCAAAAGCTCGGTCACGAAGAATCACTCGCGCAAGCGCCGTGGCCGAAGTTCGACGCAGCGCTCGTCAAAGACGACGTCGTCGAGATCGGCGTCCAAGTGAACGGCAAAGTTCGCGGCGCGATCAGCATCGCAGTCGACGCGAATCAAGAGACCGCGCTCGCTGCTGCCAACGCTCAAGAAAAAATCGCGCAGATGCTGGCCGGGAAAGCGGTCGCGAAGATCATCTACGTGCCCGGCAAAATCCTCAACGTCATCGTCAAAGGTTGAGACGCATGCTGGTTTGGGGGAAGCGCGCGCTCGGAATTGCATGTAGTTTGCACATGATTTCTTGCGGATATTCCCCGGTTTATTCGCGATCTGCGGCCGAGCAGCTCTCGGTGGCGCTCGTAGGCGCGCGCACGGCGGATGCCATCACGAGCGACGAGGTGGTGGCGGGCGTTCGCGACATGCTCGCGAAAGAGGGCGCGCTTTCACCCGGCGTGAATTATCCACGTGTCGAGGTCGAGGTCATTCGCGCCGACGAAACGAGCGAGGGCATCGCCGCAGTCGACACACCGAGCGGCCATGTTGCGCGGGCGCGCGGCACGGAGGTCGGCGTCGTCGCTCGCGCGTGGATCGCACGTAATGCCACCGCCGCACACGAAGC
>JBDTFL010000660.1:0-3959 GCA_039937955.1 Polyangiaceae bacterium
CTCCAGGCGCAAATCTCGACGGCTGGCGGCGAGTGCGCGGATTACTTTGCGAGTACTTGCCAGGCGAGCACCGATTGCGCCGCCGAGCAGACCTGCTTCCAAGGCTGCCCGAAGTGACGTTGTGAGCTCTAGGCGCGGGGCTTACGCTCCGCGCTTGCGGCCTTCGATTTCTTTGAGCAGCGCCATCGGGCTGAACGGCTTCGTGTAGTACGCGTTCGCGCCGGCTTCGGTGGCGCGGCGCTTCGAGTCTTCGTCGTCGAGCGCGCTGATGATGACGATCGGCACGGTTTTCGTGGTCGGATTCGATCGCAAACGCTCGCAGACTTGAAAGCCGTCGAGCGTGCCCGGCAAATTCAAATCGAGCAAAACCAAATCTGGCGGCGTGGCGATCGCGAGCTCCACGCCGCGCGCTCCGCTGTTTGCCGTTTCGACGGCGTGCCCACGCCCAGCGACGAGCGCTTCGATCATGCGCCGTATCGAGTCAGCGTCCTCGATGATGAGAATCCGCATTGCGTCAGATTACACCAGACGCCCGGGTTACACGAGACCGGAAGCCGACGCGCGCGCAAAGGTCACGCTTACACGAAGGCCGCCGAGCGACGAGTCGCCGAGCTCCACGCTTGCTCCGACCGACCCGGCGATTTCCGCCGCAATATTCAGCGGAACGCAGCTCGCGCGGCCGTAGGTTCCGGGCTCGACCTCGAGTGCAACGAACGCGCGACGTGCGCCGGAAGGCAATGGCGCGCCGGCATCTTCGACGGTGAGACGCGGTCCGGACTCTTCGTGCGAGAACGTCACCTTTACCGTGGCCTGTTTCGGAGACGCGGCGATCGCTTGCTCGATGAGGTCGCGCGCGAGGACGGTGAGCGCACGCGCGGCGATCCGGGCCGGGGGCAGAGCCTCCGGAGTGGTCGGCGGATTTTGAATGTCGATCTTCACTTGCCCGCGCTCCGCTCGTCCTTCAAGCGACGAGCCGACATTGCGCACGATCTCCACGAGCGACGTGGAGCCGGACAGCTCCGCTGAATCGATCTCACCCAGAGTCGACAGCACGCCCACGAAATCTTGAGCGCGTGCAAGAGCACGACGAACGACGTCCCAACGCTCTTCTGCTTCCGCGACCGTCATCATGATCGACGGGGTGCCGCCGGTCGGAGTGAGAGCCGTGAGCGGCGGTTGACCATGGCGCGACGGAACTTGGCGCGCGGCTGCAGCGAGGATGGTCCGCAATTCTGCGGCAATTCCTCCGGCAAATTTACTGAGCGCACCAAAACGCTCTGCGGCCGGCATCAAGTGCATCGGGGGCGGCATGGTGGACGGCGTCGAAATTTCTTCGCCGTGCGAATATGCCTGCGCGAGCTCGCGTGCGTACGCTTCGCCTTGTTTTCTCGCTTCATCCAGCTCTTTGCGAAGAGCCTCGCGCTCTTTGCGCTCGCTCACGCCGTCGGCCGGAAACAGCAAAACCTCCGCGCCGCCTTCGAGCTCGTAGCGACCGCCGTAGCGAATCGCCATGCGCGCCATCCACGCGCGTTCGGTTTCTGCGGTGGCCGAGCTGTCCGGTCCGAGCACGACCGAAACACGAACGTCGTCACCGTCGCGTTTGATCGTGACCGAAGATCCGGCGCCGGTTCCGTGACCGACGAGCATGTGGAGCATTCGCCGGAGCTCCATCTCGTCTCAGAAAACTTCGGTGCCGCTGCGGTCGACCGGACCTGGCTCGATCGAAACGCGTGCGTCTGGAGCCACTTCCCAAATCATGGCTGCGAGATCGATGCGGCCTCGCCTGCCCTTCACGCCCGAAGGCCTGGTGTGCAGGTTCGAAAGCATCTTCATCGCGTCGTCCAGCGCGTTGAGTGTGGCGTCCAGACCGTGGTTCGCCGGATCTTCCGCTTCGGGAAGCGGCGCCGGCGGTGCATTCGTTTTCAGCACTTGAACGCCAACACGAAGACGCTCCGCTGAGCCCATCGCTTCTTGGGTCAAGAGCCAACCGAGCTCTTGGCGTGTGAGTCGCCCTTTCGACACCGATGGCCTCCGAAGAATCTTTCCGAGGGAGAAATTCGTCCCCCAACAGCACGGCCATCGTACCATCGACTGGTGCTACGGGAAGAGCGGCCGAAGGGGCTCAGTTACGATTCGAACGGAGATTTGCTGACCATCAATCTGTCGGGCGATCCCGCGCAAGCCGCAAAATCTCACCCGAAAAGCGCACGTGTCACTCTTTTGCTCGATTCCGCTGGGCATCTGGTCGGGGTCGATTTGGGCGGAGACGGGGCGCGGCGGCTGGTCGTCATGCTGGGCCAGCACGAGGACGTGTCGGACACCCGCGAGGTCAGCGCGATGGTGCATTTCGACGGATCGGACGCGCCGAACGCGATCGTGATTTCGAACGCGCGTCGCCTCGCGCATGCAAATCAAAAAAATCCGTACCTTTGATCGGCGCGCACGTTAATGTCGGCGCGGTTCCCGTGAGGCGCTTCGCTCTTGCCTGCTCCTTCGCCTTCGCGGCGCTTGCTCCTGCATGTGGCGGTAGCGCGCCCGTCACGCCTCCCGACGTCGTGACGATCAAAGGGCAAGTGATGCAAGGCTCCGTGCCTTCCGCAGGCGCGGTGCTTTATGGAACGAACAACTCAGGCGTCTCGGCTGCACTCGGTGACGCCTCGATCTTTCCGCCACCCGCACCCATCGTCGCGGACGGCACCGGGCATTTCGTGGTCGGAGGATTCGGCAGCTCTTACAACCTCGTCATTTTTCCGGCGACCGATCCGCGCGACGCGACCATCGTTCAAAATCTCACGCGCCGCGATCCCACGATCATGCTTCCTTTGCCGGAAAATACGCCGGTTCATACGTGTCACGTCACGACCACGTGGCCCGTGCAACCACCGGCAGGCGCAAGCATTGCGTATTTTTTGCAAGGCCAGACCTACGCCGGCGTGCAGCTCGTGAGCGTGACGCCAGTGGACACCAACCTCGCCGACGGTCTCACCGCAACATGGCGCGGAAGCTTTTCGACGACCGCCAACATCGTCGCATTGGTGTTCATGAAAGACCCGAGCACCGGGCTGCCCAGCAGCTACGTCGGTTACGCGACGACGTATGCGTGGCTGATCGATCAGCGCGAGTCGCCCTTCGTTGTTTCTCTTCAAACGAATTTTACATCGTCGCAAACGACTGTGAGCTTTCAGGCTCCGGCGGGCTATTCAATAGAAACGGCAGACCTCGCGATCGATCTGGTCTCGTCGGATCTGAGCGCCGAAGGCACCTCGTTCGACATCGCGCATTTCGACGCCCCTCAAGGCACGCTCACGGTTTCCGTTCCCGATCTTCCGTTCAATCGCTTGCTCGCGCGCGCTACCGCGAAAAATGGCGCTGATGTTTCCGTGGCGGCGGTCATCGACAGCGCGTCATCGACGAAGACGCCGAACCTCACGCTCACTTTCCCGTCCGCAACGGCGCTGTCGTCACCGAACGACGGTGCAACCAATGTCGATTCGTCGACGACGTTTTCGTGGAATGGCGCAGGCGTGAACGAAATTCTTTTTTCGTCATCGGATGTTGGCGCGCCCAGCTTCCGCGTCGTCACGACCGCGCAATCGATGACGCTCGGACAATTCCAGGCACTCTCGAACTCCGCAATTCCGCCGGGCTCGCATTACGCGTGGAGCGTGCGGCGGTGGCCGGATTTTTCGACGGTCGACGCGTTCGAGGATCCGAAGGTCGATTTGACGAACGCGAACAACGCGCAGGCCAAAGCGGCGGCCGACGACGGCGATGAGTCCCTCGCCAATATCCTGGCCGAGCGCGCGGTCGCCGCCTACCAGCGGGCGTTCGTGCAGGCCCGCGCGGCTCGCGCGACGAAGGCCCTCGATCAGACGACGACGGCGCTCGGCGTCGCGTCGGCCGAGCAGGCGAAGAACGCCGAAGAGCTCGCGCGGGTCACCGCCGAGGTGAACGACCTC
>JBDTFL010000661.1:0-6450 GCA_039937955.1 Polyangiaceae bacterium
CTTGCCGGTGCCGGCTTCGACGAGCGCGAGCCAATGCTTGGCTTTGGTTTGGATGGTCGCGGGGGATTGTCCGCCAGTGACCTCGACGTCGAGCATCACCGGCAAATCGCCTTCGCCGAGCTTGCCGACCTTGGCGATCACGAGATTCGCTTGTGCGACCTCGTCTTCGCCGGGCTCGAAAAATTGATACGCGCTGCGAAGAATGCCCTGCGCTTTCATACCCGACCAGTTGCCGTCGAAGCGTGCGTCGATGGTGCCGGTGCCGTCGGAGATGCGCGCCGCGCCGAACGCTACTTTGTGCGTCGCCCAATTGAACGCGCCTTGATACGTGGACACGTCGTAGCCCTGCACGGGGCCGGTGGTGCTCGCGCCGCAGACGGTCGTGAGCGCGTCGTCGGTCGATCCGGTGTCCTCGCCCGTCGTCGAATTTCCAGCGCACGCCGCGAGGAGCACGGCCGATGAAAAGAGCAGACCGAGCTTCATTCTCGTGGCAACGCGCATGGCTACGTGATCCTTAGCGAGCATCGTGCCAGCGTAGCCGCATACGAAAACGCCTATTTTTACCGAGCGTACGTGGCCACCTGCGTGATCCAGTCTCGTGCAGCATCACGAGGGTCGTCGTGGTTCGCGTGATCGCGAGCTGGAAAATTCTACCGATTATTTTTTGAGCGCTGCATAAAACGCGCTGTCGCCGCGACGAACGCGCAACAAGATTTGACCGTCGGCGGCTTGCTGTTGCACTTGCGCGGACGTTGGCTCGGCGATGCCGTCGACCTCGACGATGACGTCGCCTTGTTTGAGACCTGCGCGATCGGCAGACGACCCGAGGCTCACCGCGGTGACGAGCGGATGCGGTTTTGCGACGAGACCAACCTGCTGCGATTGCGCCGCCGTGATGTCGCGAACGCTCAAACCCAAACCGGATTGCGGAACACCTTGCTGCTGCACCGGAAGCGGCGCGGGCGCTTGACCGGGACGCGACACGAGGGCGACTTGCGTTCCGTAGTGCCGACCGGCGCGAATGATTTCGAGCTGCACATTTTGACCGACGTCGTGCGCGATGATTTCGCGTTGGAGCTCGTGACTGTCGTGCACCGCTTTACCGCCGACCGACGCGATGACGTCGCCCGGGTGAATTTGCGCTTTGTGCGCGGGGCCATTGTCGGTCACCGAGTTCACGAGCACGCCTGCGCTCGGATCCATTTTCATGGCCGACGCGAGATCCGGCGTGAGGTCCTGAATTCCCACGCCGATCCATGCGCGGTCGACGTGTCCGGTTTTCAGAATTTGATCAGCCACGTGACGAACGAGATTGCTGGGGATCGCGAAGCCGATGCCGCTGCCTTTCGCGATCATGGAATTGATGCCGATGACGGCGCCGTCGAGATCGCAAAGTGGTCCGCCGGAATTTCCTGGATTGATGCTCGCGTCAGTCTGCAAATAATCTTCGATCGCGTTCATTCCGAAACCGCCGCGCCCTTTGGCGCTGAGCACGCCGCTCGTCACCGTGTAGTCGAGTCCGAGCGGTGAGCCGATCGCGACGACCCATTGCCCGACGCGCAGCTTGTCGGTGTCGGCGAATTTCGCGGCGACCAAACCGGTGGCATCGACTTTGATGACCGCGAGATCGGACGCAGGATCACGACCGACCAGCTTTGCCGGCAAATACCGGCCATCCCGAAGATGCACGTTGATGGAGAGCGCTTCGTCGACGACGTGATTGTTCGTGAGAATGGCGCCGTCCGGCGTGAATACGACGCCCGATCCCAAACCGCGTGCGACCGGTGAGTCGCCGCGTTGACCGAGCCATCGCAATGTTTTGTCGGCGCCTTCGTCGCGCGCGGTGACGTCGATCTGTACGACGCTGGGGCTCACTTTGTCGGCGACGCTGACGATGGCGTCGGAGATTTTGCGAGCCTCGGCTTGCGATGCTTGAACTTGCGCAGCCGAAGGTGGAGTGGGTACCGGTGCGGTCTTTCCGGGCTCGACTGCAAACGCGGGCACGCTGAAAAGCGCACCAGCGAGGATGGTCACGATAAACCCAGATTTTGCGAGCAGACCTGCCTCGCGTCCAAATGAGAACAACGACAACTTCATCGGTTTTCCGCCTCCTCGATGATCCTAAAGGCCCTGAGGGCCGATCGAGAACTTACTTCCGAAACCGATGCCGCGCTCGTTTCATTCCGCGAAAATTGGCTGGTTTCTTGGCGCGATTTTCAGTCGACCGGCCGCAGCACGATTCGTGACCACGGCCGCGCTCCGAGATCGAGCAGGCCGTCGAAAAGTGGAGAGCCCGGTCCGGTCAGATCGACGAGCTCCACACCCGCAGCGCCGGATTGACGCGCGAGCTCACACGCCATCGTGATCATGGGCGCAGCGAGGAGCGGCGGTTCGACGGCCGGGTCGAGCGCAAAACGCGCGAGCACCGCACGCTTGGTCGGAACGAATGGGGGATCGAGCTGCGACGCTCCAAACGACGACGTGCCGCGCACGTTTCCTTTTTCGTCGACGACAACGATCTCGGTCGGGTCGAGCGGATCGCGTTGCGGACGATCGAGATGAGAGGCGATCGCGCCGACCAACGTCGCGTCGATCGCGTGCGGTGAATCGAAACGCGCATCACCAGCTGCTCGACGACGCTGCGCGAGCGGACCTTCGAGAAGAGCAATCGCCAATGCGTCCGACGGACGAGCGACGCGCGCGGAAAAATGTTGCGACGGCGATGGCGGCAAATTCGCGCTCGCGTACGCGCTCCACGAAACGGCATAAAAACCGAGCTTTTGATAAAATGTTTGTGCGGGGTTCGGTTCCAGAACTTCGGCAACGAGAAGCGACTTCGATCCGCGCGCGAGGTCCGCTGACAGACGCGCGAGCGCCTGAAGAAGCGCCGCACCCACTCCGAGCTTTTGCATTTTCGACGACACGACGAGAGAACGGACCTCGCACGTGAACGGCGTCGCGGGATCGAGACCGTGGCGATCGAACCAACCTTCGACCTGCCCGGCGACTTGACCGTTCACCGTTGCGATCAAATGCAAGTGGCGTCCGAGCACCGGATAGTCCGCGCGCACGCGTGCGTCTTCGTCGAGACGGACGGCGAGTCGTTGGAACACGCGGTCGTCGTGCGAGCTCGCGTAACCGCCCCAACCTTCGTGTGCGATCCAAAGCTCGCGCCACAGTTGCGCAACCTCGCGCCCCTCACCAGGACGCGCGGCACGCACCGCGACACGCGGCTCCGAGCTCAAGGCGGCCACGATTCGCCCGCTCCTTCCGGCAAATTCAAATCGATCATTTCGAGCGTGAGCCCATGCGCCGGCGCCGTCATTCCGGCGAGCTTACGCCTGTCCGACCTTCTGGAGGACGTGTCTCCTGACTCACGAGACGGCTCGGCTCTCAGCGGATTTTCGAGCGCGCGCGCAATGGCGCCTTCTGGCAATTTCGATCGGCCAACGTCCACGAGCGTGCCGACCAGAATGCGAACCATGTTGTACATGAACGCATTACCTTCGATGACGAAGCTCACGATCCGCTCATTTTCTCGGACGATTTCCGATCGCATGATGGTGCGCACCGTCTCGACGCGTTCGTCGTGCGCGGACCGAAATGCGCTGAAGTCGTGGGTGCCCATGATGCACGAAGCTTCATGGCTCATCTTTTCCAGATCGAGCGGCCACCCGATTCGCCACGCGCGATCATGGAGCAACGGATCACGAACGCGATCCAAAAGAAGCCGATAGCAGTAACGCTTTTTTTTGGACGAAAATCGTGGGTTGTATCCTGCAACTATCGAGCGTGCCGAACGCACCGCAACGTCGGCGGGCAAATGCGAATTCAGGGCGAGCACCCAACCGCGCGGCGGAAGCGGCAGCGATGCATCGAACGCAACGCGCTGACCTTGCGCATGAACGCCAGCGTCTGTGCGACTCGTTCCGCGCGCGGTGCTCGCATTCGGGTCGAGCGTTTTGATGGCGCCGTCGAGCGTGTCTTGCACCGTGCGACGACCCGGCTGCGTTGCCCATCCGGAAAAATTCGTCCCGTCGTAAGCGACCTCGAGCAGCACGCCGTGGGTCGGGGGTGAGGCCGAGATCATCAGCTCACGATATAGCGCCCCGAGCGGATGATCGGTGTGCCGTCGAGATCGACGTCGCCGGAGTTGCTGGTCGCGAGCAATTGTCCGCGTGAGGTCCACGTGGCGCCGGTGAATTCTGGAAACGTTGCGCCGAAGCCGATGTGCAGACCGGGCATGTTCTGATCGCAGCAGACTTCGCCGGTGGCGCGCACGATTCCGATGTTGGTTCCCAAGATCACGAGCCCCACGCGGTCGAGCTCGTGCTCGCGACGAATTAGGTCTTCGATGGATCGTCGCAACGCGAGATCAATGCATTTTACATGTTTACAGACGCCGCCTTCGATTTCGAAACGAACCGGCGTGCGCTCGAGCGTGCCGGCGCTGGCTCCGATTTCTGCGCCGAGGCTCGCGTCTGCGACGAAGACGCCCGATGCGTCGCCGACGGCAGTGACGAGCGCGCCGCTCGGAAGATTTTCCCAACGACCCGGACGAACTGCGCCGACATGCTCGACCCAACGATGCGCGGGGGGAATCGTGATCGAGAGATCCGAGCCGGCCGCAGATTTCAAATGGAGCTTGGAATCAGGGCGGATTCGCATTCGGACAGCGCGCGTCGCATCCAAAATGCGTGAGGGATCGACCGAAAATCCGGTGATGAGAGACGCCCGCGTGACTCCGACCATGTGCGCGTGTCGCAAGCGATGCTCGGTGATGTACGTGAGCAGCTCACGACGAAACGAGAGCTCCGCGTCGTTGTAGCTGACGAGCAAAATACTGACTTGGGCATTGGCGAGCGCTTCGATGACCAGCGTCGGCAGCTCACGCAGCGGACGCTCACCGAATTCTTCCATGACGAAAACGAGCGCCACGGCGCCGAGAGATTGCGCGACCTCGGTAAGCACTGACGCGAGATCGGCGCGGGCGCGATCGAGAAGCACGACGACGCGCTCGCCAGGAACGACACCGAGCGCGCCCTCGAGAATGCGGCGAGCTGCATTCACGACATCGAAATCGACGGCCGACAAACGCACGGTGACGCGCGGCGTGGGCATACGCGACGCTGAATGACGTGAGGGCGGCGGTGCGCTGGTCCGCGAGTACTGGCCAGAACCGTGCGATCGCATCGACAACGATTTCGCCGGAGGCTCGGACGGAGCGCGAGGCTTTTTTGGATCTTCGTCTGACATCACTCCCCCCTGAAAGGCAAACTAGTCTCCATCAGAGTCCGAAGCGTCGACGACCGGTGCGTCGATCGGTGCATCGGTCGCCTGGCTGGCATCCGAGGCGTCGGCGGGCACGGTTGCATCCACCGCGGCGTCGTTCGTCGTAACGGGTGTGCCCTGAAGAAGCGGCGGGCTCGCCGCGCAAAGTTGCGCAACGCAGACACCCGACGTGCAGTCCTCGCCCTTGAGGCACGCCTCACCGAGGCCGCGCGACGTTTCCGTGCATGCTGCAAGCATCGCGGTTGGCAGGGAAAAACAAGCGGAAATTGCGATCGCGTAACGCAGATTGCGCTGTCGTTTGTTCGTTCGTTTCGACACGCGGTCATCCATGCGCATCTGCCGCGTCGAGTGACGCGTCTCCAGCATCGGTCGGTGTTGGTTTGCCCGAGTCGGTTGGCACTGCTGAATCACCGTAGCTCGTGTTCGCGTCGTCGGCTGCTGCTCCCGATTCGAGACTTCCGCTCAAGTCGGCGCTGCATCCGGCTTCGGGCCCGGAGCAGTCGGGTGTCGTGCCGTCAGTGCACGCGACGATGGGGATCGCGATGAATGCAGTGATGATCACGCCCGCGATCGCATTTCGTGCACGTGCTTGCATCCCCCGCCTCCTATCGACCGCCTGGGACGAACGAGATCGGAATTTTCGCGTCGATGCAGCCGCCCTTGGGTGACGGAAAGTGACCAGCGGCGCGGAACCAATTTTGAACGCAGCTTGCGACGGTGGGCGTGCCCATGTCGTTGCCGGTGACATCCACCTCGCAGACGTTGCCGTTCGATGCGATGCGAACCTGCAGCTCCACTTTTCCTTTGAGCGAGCTGTCGTTCGCGAGCGCGCTGTCATAGCAGCGATGGGCTTGTTTTGCCCTGAATGCGAGCGCCGACTCGAGCTCGCTCGTCGTCGTGCCGCTTCCGCAGGTCTTCACGCCGCACGGCTCGAACGCGGTCGTCGGTTTCGTAGACGTGGGCGCCGTTGCATCCTCGATCACCGGAGGCGGCGGCAGATCGTCGACCTGCAACGTGCCGGACGGTGCGGCAGAGGCCGTTGCTGTCGTTACGGGCAGCGGTGTGCCGTCGGATTTGCTTCCGCAGGTCTTGTAAAAAAGGAGGGCCGCTATCCCCACTCCGAACACCGCGAGCCAGAGAAGCGTGGAGCCGTTGCTG
>JBDTFL010000662.1:0-3729 GCA_039937955.1 Polyangiaceae bacterium
AATTACGCGACAGCCTGAAGACCATCGAACGCAGGCATCGTTTCGTATCCGTCGTCATCGCGCTGCTCGTCGTGCTCGGCGTGCGCGTGGCTCTCTTTCACCCGCATTCAAATGGACAAGGATCGCCCGCCGCCGCGTTTCTCGCGGTTGCGTGTGCGCTGCTGTTCGCGTGGTGGTTACGAGCTCCGAGTCGCAAGGAACGCGCACTCGAGCAAAAGCTGCGCACTATCGTCAAGCGTGAAGACGACGCCGAACGTCGCTTTCGCGTGGAAGCGAAGCCGGCTCGCAGACGCGTCGTCGAGCAAGAGCTCGCAGAGGCGCGTGAAATGGCGAACGAAAAAGTCGACGCGAAAAAAACTTAGTGTGCGGCGGGCGCGGCCGGAGCGGCTGGCGTCACATTCGGATCGGCCAGCGGCGTGTCGCCGGCGTCCATCGCGTTGGCTGTCGGATCGTCGGGCGTCAGCGGCGGCTTGTCCGTGCCGCCACCACACGCGACTGCGAGCGCCGTTCCCAGCGCCAACAACACCACCACGAAAAAACGGGACGAACCATTCAAAACTCTGCGCAACACCCCGAGCGACCGTTGCATGCGAGCTCTCTCTCTCTTCGAAGTTGGGACATCCGGCGACGCCGACGACCAGCTTAGAAGACCACAAGCGAACGCGTTAAAAAAGAAAGGCCCTCTTCATCGCGAAGAGAGCCCGTCCTTTTTCAGATTGGCTTCAACATGCCAGCCCTACGTCGCCGAAGCGAAGTAGAGCTAGCCGGCAATCACTTCGCCGGCATTGCGGGGGTGGACGGCGTTGCCGGTGCTGCGGGGGCGGCCGACGTGTCCGTCGGGGCTCCTGCTGCGCCTGCTGCTGCTGCCGGGTCGGTCGGGGCCGACGTCGTCGAGGTCGGATCCGTCGCCGGCTTGTCGCTGCCGCCGCACGCAACCGACGCCATAACCAATGCTGCCGAAATCAAGAGAGCAATGTTCTTCATGTCTTCCTCCGTTGTAACCATCTGGAAGCGACCAGCCCAATACAGGATGAGGCGCGTCCAGAGAGTGAGGCGTGAAGAATCACGCCGAGCACCGCTTAGAAATAGCGGCCGGAAGGTTTTGCACGAAATCAGGGCGCCTCGTCAACGTGTTTTTCCCTATGATTTGCGAGTCAGGGTCCTAAATGCCCACACGAGCCCCGGCTGACGCGACGACGCACATGTGACTTTTGACGGCAAAATTGGTGTAGGAATGGGTCTAGGTCGATCCCCAACATGCCTACCTTGAAGTGGTTTCCGGCGGCCGGACCGCCGCGTTCGTACCCGCTCTTCAAGCCGGTCTCCACGATCGGTCGGGCGCTCGGCAATGACGTTGCCATCACCACGTCGTCGATGGCCGAGACGCACGCGCAGGTGTTGTTCGACGGCCGCGACTTCAATTTGGAAGAGGTCGACAAGCACGGCGAGATTCTCATCAACGGAAAAAAGAAGCGGCGCGCGCGTCTCGTGAACGGCGACCGCCTCACGCTCGGTGACGCGGAAGTTTCGTTCAGCATCTTCGACGATCCGCCGCGCGAGAATGCGCGCGAAGAAAAAGACAACGCGCACGGTCCGGAATCGCAGGCGCTCGCGTCGATCGCGGGCTTGCGGAAGCTCTACGAATTTTCTGAAAAATTGATGACACACAAGAAGCTCGAAGAGCTCTTGGAGGCGATGCTCGACGCACTGCTCGAGGTCACCGGGGGCGAAAAAGGGCTTATTTTACTGCTCGAGGACGCAAACGACGGAACGGGCCCGAAGCCCGTCGTGCGCGCGAGCAAGCATGTCAAACGCGAAGCCATCACCGACACCGCGGGCGTCATCTCGGACAGCATCGTCCGAAAAGTGATCGAAACCGGCCGCGCAGTCATCGTCAGCGACGCGCTCTCGGATTCGCAGTTCAAGACCAGCGAAAGCGTTTTGGCGCTCCAGCTTTCGAGCGTGATGTGCGCGCCTCTCATGTCGCAAGGTCATGTCACCGGCGCGATGTACGTCGGAAATGATCGCGTTAAGTCTTTGTTCGAGCGATCGCAGCTCGACGTTTTGTCGATTTTTTGCGGGCAAGCGTCACTGATTCTGGAAAACGCGATGCTCGTAAATGCGCTCCGTGCCGACAAAGAAAAATTGTCTGCCGAGCTCAAAGACAAGCACTTCGGCGAGATCATCGGCGCGTGCCCTTCCATGATGGAGGTCTTCCGCAAGCTGCAAAAGGTCGCCACCACCGACATCTCCGTTTTGATCACCGGCGAAACCGGCACCGGCAAAGAATTGATCGCGCACGAGCTGCATCGCCGATCGAGCCGCGCCAACCAGCCGTTCGTCGTCATCAACTGCGGCGCCATTCCGGAAAATTTGATCGAGAGCGAATTGTTCGGACACGTGAAGGGCGCATTCACTGGCGCCATCGCATCGCGTCCCGGCAAGTTTCAGGTAGCCGACAAAGGCACTTTATTTCTCGATGAAATCGGCGAGCTCCCGCTCAATCTCCAAGTGAAATTGTTGCGCGCGCTTCAAGAGCGCATCGTGTTTCGCGTCGGCGACTCCAAGCCCGAGAAGGTCGACATCCGCGTCGTCGCAGCAACCAACCGCGTGCTCGAGGACGAGATTCGTGGCGGACGTTTCCGCGAAGATTTGTACTACCGATTGAACGTCGTGAACTTGTGGCTGCCGCCTTTGCGTGAGCGCGGCGACGACGTTTTGATCATCGCAAAAGCGTTGCTCTCGAAATACGCGGACGAGCTCAAGTCGCAGGTCCAAGGATTTTCTCCGCAAGCGCTCGCGGCGATCAAGAAGGCGCCGTGGCCCGGCAACATTCGTCAGCTCGAAAATCGGATCCGAAAAGCACTCGTGCTTTGCGACAAGGCGCTGCTGTCGGCCGAAGATCTCGATCTCGGCGCAAGCTCGGAAAGCTCTATTTTACCGCTGGAAAAAGCGAAAGAAGAGTTTCAGCGCAAGTACGTTTTGGAGGTGCTCGAGCGGAACAACGGCAATCGCACACAGACCGCGCGCGATCTCGGCGTCGACCCACGCACCATCTTTCGTTATCTCGAGCGCGAAGCAAATCCGCCACCGGCGGGTGGTAGCGGCGGCGAGCCGAAGAATTAGTCCGTCTTCTCTAGACGCCTGCGCGTACCTCGGCTTTTAAGCTTTCGGCCGTGATGCATCTGTTGTCAGAAAATCCGTGTCCGGACAAAACGCGCTCCGATCTCGAATGGGATCGGCTCACGGGCGCGCTCGCTCTTCGTTGCGAAGGCGAAATGGGAAAGGCGCTCGCACGCGATTTGGATTTTGCGCCCACGCGATCGGAGACACGTGCTCGCCTCGCGCGTTCGCAAGAGGCGCTGCATCTGTATCGAAAAGCTGAGCCACTTCCGGCGCCCGGTTTGGCTGACGTTCGCGAGGCGATTGATCGTTTGGGCGTGAGCGGCGTTTTGGCGGGCGTCGAGATTCGCGCGATTGGAAAGATGCTCGAGTCGGCGCGCACGCTCCGCCGTTTTCTCGCGTCACGACGAGCGAATTTTCCGGCGCTTGCGGAGGCACTGACCACCGACCCGACGCTCGACTCGCTGTGCGACGAGATCGATTCGTCGTTCGACGCGGATGGCACGCTCTCCGATCGCGCGAGCCCACGTCTCAAAGAATTGCGCGGTGAGCAGCAGCAGGCGCGCGCGCGAATTTTGTCGCGTCTCGACGAGTTGATGAATCGCT
>JBDTFL010000663.1:0-4252 GCA_039937955.1 Polyangiaceae bacterium
GGCCAGACCGAGTTCTCGAAGTTCCACTTGATGGTTCTTCAGGGCAGCAAGAAGTAGGAAGCCGCTTTCCCGCGGACGCGAAAGCGTAGCGGTTATTGCGGTACGCACTGCGGCGAGAAAAAATCGCCGAAGAAAAAATTGTTGCACTCGGTACTGGAGCGACAGCAGAAGCCTGCGCTGCACTCACCGCCGCCCTTGCTGCAGTCCGACTCCGTGCCGTTCCCGAGCTCGTCGTCGCATTCGTTGTCGTACGATTCTCCGGAGGAGCTCGTCTTTCCCGAGCAGTCCAGACCCGCGGTGCCGCCGGAGCCACTGTCAATCGGCGTCGTTCCGCCATCGATGGGGGTCACCCCGCCTTCGTTTCTGGTTCCCGAGTCAATTACGCTCGCCGGACTACCGTCTCCCGTCGTGCCGTACCCCGAATCGCTGTCCGATGTTGTCGTCGACGCGTCGCTTCCATCACCGGCACCGCCCCCACCCTCAGGGGCCGTTCCGACTGCACACGCTACGACAACCAAAGGAGCAAAAATCGCTGCAAGCAAGCGCACGGTACGCATGCGTTTTATATTGCCACGATTCACCTGCGCTCGCTACGGCAGGGCTTTATTTTCGGTGATCCGTGACCTCATTCGTCACTTAGGAACGCACTGCGACTTGCCTTTGAAGTCGCCCTCGCAGTAGCCACCGCTCACGGGCTTGTAACAACACTCCGGCTCGTACGACGCGGTGTAGTTGCCGGAGCAATCCGAGTTGTCCGTGCAAGGGAGCGGGTCGCCGTAAAAACTGTCGTAGTCGCACCAGATGTCGTAGTCCTTGTCGCCGCCCGTCGATGGAACCGAGTGGCTGCTTGTTTGGCCGGTACATAGCGTCGGAGGCAACGTCGTTCCGCTGTCGATCGGTGTGACGGTTCCACTGTCGATCGGCGTGACAGTGCCGGAGTCCGTTTTCGGAGGCGGCGTATATCCGCCGTCCTGCGTGCCGGTGCCACTGTCGCCGTAACCGGTGAAGGGCGACGTTCCACTGTCGTCATTGCCTCCCGGGCCGGCCGTTCCGCCGCCGGTTTCAGGCGCACTGCCGGTCGCGCATGCGACACCGACAACACTAAGCACGAAGGCAACCGCCACACGCCGACTCGAAGTCATAGACACGCTCCCACAGTAATTCGGCCAGTATACTTCGTAGGGACGTTTACGCTTCCCGCAGTATGCAATGGCAAGCGCGATTGAACGCGCACGCTTGAAATTGCGCCGATGACTACTGAGGCACGCACTGCGAGACGCCGCCGTAAACCGAGCTGCATTCGCTCGATTTTTTCGCCTTGTAGCAGCAGCCGGTCACGCCGAAGGTCTGGCAGTCGTCGTTGCTAGCGCACTCGAAGTCTTCGCCCGAGCTGTCGCTGCCGATATCCGTCTCGCACCAATCTTCGTACGTATTGCCGTCGTAGCTGCTGGTGGTGCCAGTGCAGAATCCGCCGGTGCCTGTCCCGGTGCCCGTTCCTGTTCCCGTTCCTGTTCCAGTTCCAGTTCCAGTTCCCGTTCCGGTTCCAGTTCCCGTTCCGGTTCCCGAATCGATCGGCGTCGCCGCGCCGCTGTCTTTCTTCGGGGCAGCCGTCCCGCCGTCGGTCGTGTCGCCACCACCGCTGCCGTAGCTGTTCCCGCCGGATGTTCCGGAGCCTGCGCTTCCACCGTCGCCGTTGTCCGCGGTTCCACCGCCACCGAGTGGCGCGGTCGCCGTGGCGCACGCAAGCAGAGTAATTGGAGCCAAAATGAAAACGAGGCGAAGGACACGGTTCATGGGGCGAGAGGACACAACCACGCCTATGGCCGCTCCGCTATGCGATTAAGGTTTCTTTGCGGGTGATTTTTGACGATTTTGCTCGGGAATTTCCACATAACTTTCAATTTGGCGCCCGGGTGGAAATATTGCCTTTTGAGTGCAAAAAGAATCGCGGAACCGCGTCTACTCAGAACAGCGAAGCGCCAGCGCAAGGCAGCATCAGAACAGCGACGCACCAGCCACGCGCCGCATCGACACGTTCATCAAGAGGCCGATTCCGATCATCACGGTGATCACACTCGAGCCGCCTGCGGAAAAGAGCGGCAACGTGACGCCGACGACCGGTAAAAGGCCCGTGACCATCCCGAGATTGAAGAACGCGTGCCAGAAAATCAGGGCGCCGACGCCGATCGCCAGCACCGCGCCGAAGCGATCTTTCGCGGTCGCGGCGACCTTGATCGCCCAAAGCACGAGAGCCAAATACAAGAGCACGACGAGCAGCGAGCCGAGAAAACCCCAGTCTTCGGCGAACACGGCAAACGGAAAGTCAGAGTGCTGCTCGGGCAAAAAGTGAAATTGATTCTGGGTGCCGCGCATGAAGCCTTCGCCGGTGATCTGGCCCGAGCCGATCGCGATGCGCGCGTGATGCGCGTGCCAGTTGGCACCGAGAATGTTCGCTTCCGGATTCAAGAATCCAGACACGCGCTGCTTTTGGTAATCCTTGAGCACGTAGTTCCATGTGAGCGGCGCGAGGACCGCCGTGGCAACGACGAGCGCGGCGATGCTCTGCCAACGCACGCGCGTGAGCGCGCAGATCGACACGAAGATCAGCGCCAAAATCAGGGCGGTTCCGAGATCCGGTTGACGCAAAACGAGCAGTACGGGCACCGACGTGATCAGCGCGGGAATGGCCAAATCACGCAGATTTCGGCCTTCGCTCTTCGGGTCGTCGTGGAGATATTTCGCGAGCGCGACGATCAAAAATAGTTTCATGAACTCGCTCGGCTGAAAGCTGAACGAGCCGATGTAGATCCAACGCGAGCTGCCGCGGATGTCGCGACCGAGGACCGAAACCAAGAGCAAAAGAACGATCCCGAAGACGTAGAGCGGGTAACCGAGCTTTTCGAACGCGCGATAGTCGACGGCGGCGGCCGCGGTGGCGAGGATGCCGCCAATCACCAAAAAATAGACCTGCTGAATGTAGATTTCGGCGAGCGACGCCTTCGACACACTCGTTGCAGAATACAAATTGATGACGCCGATGACGGCCAAAAGAGCGGCGAACAAGAAGAGCGGCCAATCGAAGTTGTCGCGCGCGCGCGCGTTCGACGACCCGCCGTCGAAATGGAACGAGCGGATCAAGGCGCACCGGCGTCTGGTGCGGCGAGCTGTTTTTGGGCGGCGTTGAACGCGGCATACGAAGCAGCGGCGCCACCTTTTCCGGTCTCGTCTTTGCCGAGCTTGGGCATCGGCTTTCCGGAGCGCACCGCGGATTGGCGAGCGTAGTCGCGAATGATTTCGATCGCGATGGGAGCAGCCGTCGTGGGCCCGGCGCCGCCATGCTCGGCCAAGACGACGACCGCGATCTCAGGCGCTTTCGAAGGGTAAAATGCGGCAAACCATGCATGGTCGCGGGAGTAGAACCATTTCTTTTTCGGATCGATTTCTTCCAAATGCGTTGGCGCCGTTTGCGCGGTTCCGGTTTTTCCGGAGATTTCGAGCGCAGGATCGCGGACTGGATACGCGGTGCCTTTCGGATCGTTGACGACACCGAAAAGTGCGTCGTCCACGCGCGCGAGATTTTCGGGCTTCACCGAAACTTTGCGACGTACGCGCGGCGGGAAATCTTGAAGTGATGCGCCGTCGCTCGTCTCGACCGCGCGCACGATCTCGGGCTCGTACAAAGTTCCGCCGTTCGCGAGCGCGGCGTACGCGAGCGCGAGCTGCAACGGAGTGACGGTCGTTGCGCCTTCACCGATGGCGGAGTTGAGGGTGAAGCCCAAACGAAACTGACCGCGATAACGAAGCGCGTACCACGAGCGCGTCGGCACCCTGCCCTGCGCTTCCGGGTTCACGTTGAGGCCAGTCTTCTTACCGAGACCGAAGTCGGATGCGATCTTCGCGATGCGATCCATACCGACCGCCATCGCCAATTTAAAAAAGTAGATGTTGCACGACTCACTGATCGCGTCGTGCATGTCGACCTTGCCGTGCACGTGAGTGCAGTGGAAAAGCCGGCGCCCGAACGCGAGATAGCCATCGCATTTTTCGGTTTCTTCGGGGTCGACCAGGTGATCTTCGAGCGCCGCGAGTGCTGAAAATGGCTGGAATGTGGATCCGGGCTGAAAGCTTCCGCTCATCGCCTTGTCCAAAATCGGGCGCAGCGGGTCGGCGTACAATTTTTGGAACGTGTCGTGCTCGCGCGCGCGCCCGCCACCGCCCGCAAGGTCGTTCGGATCGAAATCCGGCTTCGAGT
>JBDTFL010000664.1:0-10607 GCA_039937955.1 Polyangiaceae bacterium
AACGCGCCGAGCGTGCCTTTGCCGGCTTTCAAATTCGCGACGATCGTCCGTAAATCGTCGCTCATTGCGTTCACGTTGCCCATCAAGCGTTGCGTTTCGGAGTCGCCGTAAACGAGCGCGTGCACGATGCCGTTGCCCTGACGAATCGCCACCAAATCTTGATGCACCTCCGACAAAGCGCCCGCCGCGTTCGCGCTCATGTCGCCGTCGTAAAGCAGCGCATGTGCGATTCCAGGTCCGCTCTTCACTTGGCCCGTCACGTCCGCTGCATTCGCGCTGACCGATTCGGCGTTGTTCAGGATGCGATCGAATTTCTCGCCTTCCCTCGGATCGAGGAGCGCGCGATGCACCATGCTGTCGTTGTTCGCGATGCCGTCCATGATCACGCGCAGGTCGTGGGTGCTGGCTTTCACGTCCTCCGAAAATTGCGGGTCGGAAAATGGGCGTGTGCCCTTCTCCACGTTGTCGACCGCTTTTTCGGCCTTGTCCATGATGTCGGAGACCTTCGACAAATATTTCGACAGGTCGATCGGCTCTTCGGTTTTGAGCAGCCCGCCTGCAGGCAGCGGACCGCCCGTGCCGGTGGTCGTCATCTCGACCATCTTGTCGCCGAGCAAACCTTTGTTGGCGACGGTCGCTACCGTGTCGGTGAGGACGCGGCTCGATTCGCTTTTGACGATCGACATCGACACGTAGACCCGAGGGTCGCTGAGCGTCGCCGAGTGCGCGACGCTGTCTACAGATCCGATGTCGATGCCGCCCATACGAACCGGCGCGCCCGGCTTGAGACCCGCAACGTCGGCGAACGACGCACGGTATTGAAGCTTCTTGTCCCAATAGTGGCGGGTGTCGCCGATCATGAACGAGATGGCGGCCGTGAGTAGAAGCCCCAACAAAACGAAGATGCCTACTTTTACGGATCGGCTCATTTTTGGCTCGAAAAAGGACTCTACGATGTCGATAGAAGCGAGGCGACGTCTTCTTTTTGCGGAGCTCGCCCTTCGATGAAATCTTTGACGTACGTGTTGTGGGTGTTCTTGAACTCGTCGGGCGTGCCGACCATGAGCACGCGGCCTTTGGCGAGCATCACCAAACGATCGGAAACGGCGAATGCGGTACCCATGTCGTGCGTGACGACGAGGCTGGTGATGTGGAGCGCTTTTTTGATGTCGTTGATGAGGTGATTGATGCGGCCGGTGTTGATCGGATCGAGGCCGGTGGTGGGCTCGTCGTAGAGGATGACCTCCGGATGCAATGCGAGCGTGCGCGCGAGGCCGACGCGTTTTTTCATTCCGCCAGAGAGATCGCTCGGTCGCATGTGCTCGATTCCGGGCAAGCCCACGTTGGCGAGCGACTGCGCCACGCGCTCCATGATCTCTTCGTTGGTCATCGTGTTCCAGAATTGCTCGCGCAATCCGTAACCGACATTTTCGCCGACCGACAAAGAGTCGAACAGCGCCGCGCCCTGGAAAAGATAGGCGATTCGTCGCCTGACGCCGGTGAGATCGTGCTCGTTCATCGCGGTGACGTCCATGCCGTCGAAGGTGATTTTTCCTTCGTCGCAGGGGAGCAAACCAACGAGCAGCTTGAGCAAAACGCTTTTGCCGACGCCCGACGCGCCCATGATCGTGATCGTTTCACCGCGACGAATGTCGAGGTCGAGCCCCGAATAAATGACCTTGTTGCCGAACGCTTTTTTAACGCCCTCGAACTTGATGAGGATGCCGCCCGCGGGCGTTTGCGTATGGGCGTGATGAACGTCGGGTGACGACACGCGACGATGCTACCGCGTCGCTTCGATGTCGGTCCACGCTTCGTCGAGATTGAGCTCGCCGCGCGCGACGTAGGTGACTTTGAGATCGGCCAGCCTCGCGAGCTTGCCGTCGAGATGAATTCTGGTTTTGCCGTCGATACGAGCGGTGACCGTTTCCTTGCCCTGAATCGTCACCGTCGTCGGGTCGACCGCGGTGATGACACCTTGCACGTGACGCTCGGTGATTGCGAAAGCAGAGGACGCGAGCGCCATGACTCCGATGCCCATGCAAACGAGGCGGATGTTCATACGCAGCGACATTTTTTTCTCCCATGCGCTCCGGAATTTCGGAGCGGCAATCCCGCGCCCCTTTTACCTCCGCGCGCCGGTTTGTCGAAGAAAAAAGCCCAATGCCGGGAACATTCGACGAAAGGCTAGGAATTTGGCTGCATTTCGCGCCAGGCGATCAGAAGAAAACGGCTCAAGCCTTCACTGCGGCGGGCGCGATCGCGTCAGTTTTTTTTCGCTTTTTTTTTGCGCCAGCGCCTGAGCTCGCGAGCTTCTTGTCGATCCACTCGGTGAGTGGTGCTGCAACGTAGATGCTGGAGTACGTGCCGGCCACGATGCCGACGACCATCGCGAGCGCGAAGTCTTTGATGACGCCGGTGCCCCAGATGAAGAACGGAAGCACCGATAGCATCGTCGCGCCTGACGTGAGGATGGTGCGCGAGAGCGTTTCCGAGACGCTCATGTTGATGATGTCGCCGAACGTGCGGCCACGATGCTTCGCCAGATTTTCGCGGATGCGGTCGTAGACAACGACGGTGTCGTTCATCGAGTAACCGACGATCGTCAAAACTGCGGCGATGGTGGAGAGCGTGATCTCTCGGTGGAACAAGATGAAGAAGCCGATGACCACCATGGCGTCGTGGATGCACGCGATGACGACGCCGGGCGCGAACCGCAAGTCGAAGCGGAACGCGAGGTAGAGCATGATGAAGACGATCGCGATCGCGACCGAGTTACGCGCGCTGTCGCGG
Organism: Polyangiaceae bacterium; assembly: GCA_039937955.1. Taxonomy (GTDB): domain Bacteria; phylum Myxococcota_A; class Polyangia; order Polyangiales; family Polyangiaceae; genus JAICXU01. Next base: position 2,794 of record JBDTFL010000664.1, read on the forward strand.
AGCTGCTTGCCGGCTTTGGGACCGACCCATTCGACGCGCAATGCGTGGTCTGGAACCGTGTCCGCGCCGAGCTGCTGACGAAGTCCGTCGAGGAGCTGATCACCCTTGGATTGCAGCTGGATTTCGACGCGGTGGTCGCGCGGGTTCGTCTCTTGGAGATTCGTGGTGCTGTCGCGAAGCGAGATGCCCGGTACGCTGCGAACCTGCGCGCGGATCTTTTCGAGATCGGGTGCGGAGTCGTAACGCGTTTCGATCTTGTCGCCGCCTTGGCTGAATTTTACCTCGGTGGCGCGTGCATCTTGCGGACACGCGGCGGGATCGGCAGCCGGTACCTTGGTGTCCTCGGTCAGACAAAGCGCGACCTTCATTTTGTCGCGCAACGTGTCGTCGAGGACGCTGACCTCTTGAACGCGGATCAGAAACTGATTCGGCTGCTGACCAACGACCGCGATGACGTCCGGGTTTTGGTACCTGAGCGCTTCGGCGGCTGCGCGAACTTGAGCGATGGTGATCGCCCGTTTGAACGCGACCTCGATCTCCGTGCCGCCGCGGAAGTCCGTTCCGTAGTTCGGGCCCGGCCAAAACATGAGCAAGGTAGAAATTCCGACGAGGATGAAGGAGAGCGGAATCCAGAATTTCCGCGCCCCCATGAAGTCGAAGGTCCGACCTGGTTTGAAGAACTCCATGTCAGAACTCCGCTCCTACGCTGAGACGTTTGACCTTCGCACCGCGCACCCACCAATCGAAGACGATGCGTGTGCAGAAAACACCGGTAAAAAGACTGCAAATGATGCCGACGATCAGCGTGACGGCGAACCCTTTGACGGGGCCCGTTCCGTACTGCGCCAAGATCAAACCGGAGATGAAGACGGTGACGTGACCGTCCAAGATCGAGGAGAACGCTTTTTCGTAACCGGCTTCGACTGCCGCGCGAACGCTGCGACCGGCGCGAAGCTCTTCACGAATGCGCTCGTTGATGAGCACGTTGGCGTCGACTGACATACCGACGGTGAGCGCGAGCCCGGCGATTCCGGGGAGCGTCATCGTTGCGCCGAAGCTGGCGAGGATCGCCATCTGCAGCATCAAATTGAGGAGCACCGCGATGTCTGCGACCACGCCGGATTTTCGGTAGTACATCACCATGAAGAGCAGAACGAGGCTGATGCCCATCGCCATGCCTTGCACGCCTTTGCTGATCGCGTCGCGGCCGAGCGACGGACCGATGCGCTGCTCGTTCGACGGAACGATCGGCGCCGGCAATGCGCCTGAGCGCAAAACCAATTCGAGCTGACGCGCTTTGCGGAGCTGCTCTTCCGGATCACCCGCGCCGAGCGTGATGCTGGCGCGACCACCGCCGATTTTCGTCTTGATGACCGGCGCGGAGTCGATGACGTCGTCCAAGATGATCGCGAAGCGTCGCTGCACGTTTGCGCCCGTGACCTCTTCGAAGCGCTCTGCTCCGGCCGGGCTGAACGTGATGCCGACGTAGTACTGTCCGAGCCCCTGATTTTGCTCCTGCGCGACGCTCGCCTCGGTGATGAGATCGCCGGTGACCTCCGCACGGCCGAACAAATAATACGTGCGCCAGCCGACCTCTTCGGTCTTCATCGTGTCTGCGTCGAAGTTGATTTTCGGCTCGTAACCGATTTGATGATCATCTGGTACGCCGAGCGTGGCTGTCCATTTTTTCAGGCGCTCGCGACATTCGACCATCGTCTCTTTTTCGCGCTTCGTCATCTGCGCAAAGTGTGTGACGACGCTCTTGCCCGGACCCGCCGGTGCGTTCTCCTGATAGATCGCGATGCCCTCGCCCTCCGGAAGATCTTCGTCTTTGATCTTTCCGAAGAAGTCGCTCTCGTCGTCGACCATCTTGAACTCGAGGCGCGCGGTTTGGCGGATCGTCTCTTTGGTGCGCTCGAAATCCGCTTCGTTTTCGCCGGGAACCTCGATGATGATGTCTTCGTCGCGCGCGGTGACGGTGGCTTCTTTGAGGCCGAGCTCGTCGATGCGGCGGTTGACCGTTTCCTTCGCTTGCGCGACGGCGCGATCACGAATTTGCGTCGCGATGTCCGTGCGAATTTTGAACGTGACCTCGTCGGCCGCCGGCCCTTTGCTCATTTGAAGCTCGGCGATGAAATTTTTCAGGAAGCGTTCGTCGATCTTGGCGACGTCAGCCGGATCTGTGAACTTCACGCGAATGACCGCGGAATCTGGCACTGACACGCGCGCTTTGGCGTCGAGCTTGTTGAGCTCTTCGCGCTTCGCGTTGCCTTCGCCGGAGTGAAATCCGTACATGGTCGTGAGCTGCTGTCGCATCTCGTCGGCGTAGTGATCGCGCTTGTCGCGGATCGCTTCTTCGACCTCGACCGTGTAGACGAGGCGCATTCCGCCGCGCAAATCCAAGCCCGCTTCGATCTGAAGGGGCTCGCCCGACTTGAAGCTCATTCGATCTTTGATGTATTTCGGGCAGTGGAATTTGCCGCCGCTCATCGACTCGACGGTGGGCAGGAGAATCAGCGCGCCCGTTGCAAATGCGCAGACCGCGAAGCCCGCACGAAAGCGCCAGCCGGCGTCCATGATCGGCAAGAGACCAATCAAGCACCACAGAACGAGGATCGCGCATGTGACCAAGCCCCAGAACGAATCAGCGCGGAAAAAGAGGTACCCGCCGACCAGTGCGTTCAAAGCGATGAGCCCGATGCGTGCGCGACCCGGGACGACGAAGAGCGCGCCCAAACCGACAATCGACGCGACGGCTGCGGGATACGCGATGTCGATGTGGAGCCACGGAGCTGCGCCGGCAAACACGGCGAGCGCAACGACGAGGGCGATCGCGATTTTGGTAGTGGAGCTCATCATTTGGTCAGCTGCTTCTTCCGCTCGGGCAATGAGCTCACTTGGCTGGAGCCGATTTCTCCGCGAGGACTTTCGCGTCTTTGAGATCTTTGAGATCGTCTTTGTTGGTTGATTTCGGAGCCGAGGCATCCGCAACGTCGAGCGGGCCGAGAGTCGACGCGAGCATCTGCACGGTTATTCCTGGGGCAAGCTTCACCTTCGCGAAACGCTCGTCGAGATCCATGAGCTCACCGACCAAACCGGAGGTCGAGAGCACTTTGTCGCCGCGCTTCATCTTCGCGCGCTCGGCCTGCTCTTTCTTTTGGCGGCGCGATGAGAAGAAGAAAAACGGAACCAAGATGAGCAGCGGCAGCAAAAATGCCATGCCGAAGCTCGGCGCGGACTGAGCACCGCCACCCGCCGGCGCGGCTGTGGTGGACTGCGTCGACGTGCCTTGATCGCCGCCTTGAGCCGCAGCGGCGCTGCCTGCCTTCGGACCGACCGTTTGAAGCGCGGAGAGGATGAGGGAATTCGAGTGCACTTTTGTCGGCGTGAGTTAGTCACATCAGCCGCGAACGTCAATCGCGCGCGCAGCGAAAACCGATGTTCGGCCCGGCTTCCATGGCAGATGCCCAATCGCGGGAGGTCGTTTTCGTCATGGACGGCGGTGAAAGCCAACCGCCACCGCGCAGCACGTGACTGGCGCCGGCTCGCGGAGATGCGCCTGAGGCTGCATTTTCCGCGTACCAGTCGGCGGTCCATTCTTCGACGTTGCCGGAGAGATCGAGGATTCCGAACGCGCTCGCGCCGAGCGGATGCGCGCCGACTTTGGCGGGCCGCAGCCCCGAGCAACTTTTTCCGGTGCCTTCGCGAATGAGCGCTGCCGCGAACGCGCAGCTCGAGCTGCCGCCGCCCCACGGAAATCGCGCGAGGGTCGTTCCGCGCGCGGCGAACTCCCATTCGATCTCGCGGGGCAAGCGTTTGCCGGCGAATCGGCAGTACGCGTTGGCGTCGCTCCAGTGCACGCAGGAGACCGGCAAGTCGGAGTCGCCCATTTCGTAAGAGCAAAATCGGCTTGTTTTTGCGGGGATTGCGCACGCGTGCTTGTCGACACATGCGCGGTAAGCGCCGACCGTGACCTCGGTCCGGTCCATCCAAAAGGCGCCAACGGTTGCGGCGTGCGCGGGTCGTTCGTTGGGCGGAGCTTTCTCGTCGCTCGTGCCCATCGTGAATTTTCCGCCGGGCAGTCGAATCATTCCATCTTGCGTGGGCAGCGGCGTGCGCGGCGGCGCCGGATGAAGGGGCACGTGCGGCGGCGCGCTCACCGATGCGGTCGGAGCTTCGCTCCCCTCACCCACGTCCTCATTGCTTTGCGCGGACGCGAGGATGGTCGTCGTGGCTCCTGCAAAAATCACGAAACATGCAAAATACATGTTTCTTGCGGGGAGATACGTGCGCATTCGATCACATGCCCATCAGATGGACGTGCCGCCGGTTTCGTCGGTCGTCGTTGGCGGCGGCGTGGGCTCGGGCGTCGTAGGTGCCGCGGCTGGGGGCGGCACAGGATTTCGAGGTGCTGCGGCTGCGGGAGACGTCTTCGCCCAAACGACGCACACTCCGGTGCCGTGCGCGCGACCGTAACCAAGCTCGACATGAACGCGCACCACGGCATCGCACCCGAGACGACCCGCGCGATTCGCGAGCGCACGCGTCACGTGCTCCACGTCTGCGTCGCTGCCGTGACCAATCGTCTGGACGATCGCAACGTCGTAATACGCGCGCTTCGGCGGAGCGCCAGCGACGTACACCTCGACCTCGCGGTTTTCGATCATCGAAGGTTGCCGCAAAAAAATCTGATGCACCTCGGTCGAGCCGCAGCCCGCCAAAACAAGCAAAAATAGGCCGAAAATGGCCACTTTAAATATGCATTTTACATGCATTACGGGTGCTCCGTGACGCTGAGCGCGCGACCCTGCATGGTGACGATCATCACTTCTTCGGCAGCGGGAATCACGCGCGTGCCCACACACGTGCGCCAGCCGCACGGGTACGAATACGACTCGACGATCGGGCGCTCGACGATGCGAAAGTCCGCGCGCACGCTGTCGATCACCACGGCATTGCCGCCGAGCTGCGCAGTTTTTTGCGCGACGATCGGAAGCAGATTTTCGACCACGCCTTCCTCTCCGTACGCGTGGGCTTCGACGATACCGAGCTCACGTGCGCCGATCGGAATCTCGGTTGCGTAGAGAGAGATCGGTCCCAGGTTCGGCGGAAGACGAAGCGGGCCGGTGCGAATTGCGCTGCCGCTCGCGGTGTCGCATCCGCCCAGAACCAAGCCGGCGAATCCGACCGCGGCGACCACAAAGAGCGCGCGAGCTTTCACTACCCGTGAATCTAGCGCTAAAGCAGATTCGCGGCGATTTCAGCCAGATCGCTGCGCTCGCCTTTTGAGAGCACGATGTGCCCCGCCAATTTCTCACCACGGAATTTGTCTGCGGCGATCGTGAGGCCGTTCGACGCGCTGTCGACGTACGGATTGTCGATCTGACCGGGGTCGCCGGTGAGCACGATCTTCGTTCCGTCGCCCGAGCGCGTGACGATCGTCTTGATCTCGTGAGGTGTGAGGTTCTGCGCTTCGTCGACGATCATGTACTGGCTCGGGAGCGAACGACCGCGAATGTACGTGAGCGGCTCGACTTGGATTTGGCCGCTGTCGAGCAGCTCCGCGTACGCGCGCGGCCCTTTGCGCTGTCCGCTCGAAAATAAAAATTCGAGGTTGTCGAAGATGGGCTGCATCCACGGGTTCAATTTTTCGTCGACGTCGCCGGGCAAAAACCCGATGTCACGACCGAGCGGCATGACCGGACGTGAAACGAGCATGCGCGTGTAGACGCCGTCCTCGATCGTGCGTTTGAGGCCTGCAGCAAGCGCCAAAAGTGTTTTTCCCGTTCCGGCTTTTCCGATCAGCGTGACCAAGCGAATATTTTCATCGAGCAAAAGATCGAGCGCGTAGCTCTGCTCTTTGTTGCGCGGACGCACGCCCATCAGACCGTCGCGCGGAACGCGGAGCGCGATCACTTCTTTGCGAGCTGCATCATAACGGCCGAGCGCGGTGTGCGACGGGTTCGATCGATCGCGCAAAAGAATGCAGACGTTCGGTGCGAGCGGACGATGATCTTCGTTGGGCGTCGACTTGAGCGGCAAACGCCCTTCTTGGAAAAACGCGTCGACCTCGCCGCTGTCGACCTCGATCTCGTGAATGCCGGTGTCGAGACGCTCGCTCTCGACCCGCATATTTTCGTAGTTTTCCGAGACCATCCCGAGCGCGTCCGCGCGTATGCGGAGGTTCGTGTCCATCGTGACGAAGATGGTCGGCGCGCCGCTGCTCGTCTCGCGAATGTCGAACGCGGTCTGCAAAATGGCTGCGTCCATCGCCGTTTTGTCGATCGCGCTGGGAAGCTCTGGGCGTTTCGACGGCACCGCGACGCGCAAGGTTCCGCCCGATTCGAGCGGCACACCTTGCGAAAGCGATCCGCCGGCTTCACGAAGCTGGTCGAGCAGACGCGCGATGGTGCGCGCGTTTCGACCGCGCTCCGAGCCCTCCCGTTTGAATTGGTCGACCTCTTCGATGCAGAAAATCGGGATGATGACGTTGTTGTCCTCGAACTTGAAAATGGCTCTCGGGTCGTGGAGAAGAATGTTCGTGTCGAGGACGTAGTTTTTTCTCATCGCGCGCGTAGCGTCGCGGTACCAGGGATGCGAGCGTGAGCCAAGCTCAAAGGAGAGAACCGCCGATGCAAACGCGCCCTCCGGCGTGGACATCCCATGCCGACGAAGCGCTGGCCAGCGCAGCGCGCGGCATTCGTCTCCTTTCGGCAGTGACTCCTCTCAATGCAAAAGCGGAGCGGGCGCGGCTTATCGAAGCCGTGAATCACAACGACGATGCCATCCCGAAATGGACCTACGCGTCGCCAGCGAAGTCGGACGTGCGCGAGCGTTTGGATCAGGTGGCGAGAGCGCTCGGCTCGCTCGGCGATGATCGGCTCGTGCAGATTTATTTGGCGCGCGCGCACGAGCTCGCACGCGAGGCGGAGCTCATCGAAGCGGTAGGCACCGAAAGCTTCGCAGCGCTCGCAACCGCGCGTTTTTCAGGCGATTCGCGATCGATCACCAAGAAAGCGCGCGCGCTCGCTCTAGGCTGGGCCAACGAAAAAGCGACCGATGACGCCGAGGTCTTCGCGTCGGACGCGGATCATCCCGATTCGCTTTTGTCGGTGATGAAAAAGGAAGTCGGCAAGCGCGGGCTCCCATTTCGCGTGCAGGTGCATGCGCCGCTTTCGTCGCTAGCGGCCACCGGCGACGGCGTGATCTACGTCACTGCCGGTCGTCCCATTTCAAAAGCTGCCGCGGTTCGAACGGTCCTCCACGAGATCGAAGGCCACGCGCTACCGCGGATCGCCGCGAGCAAATTGGATCTCGCGATTTTTCGAATCGGCACCGCGGGCGGGACCGACGATCAAGAAGGCCTCGCGCTCCTCGTCGAGGAGCGCGAGGCGTCACTCGTCGGCGAGCGTCGTCGCGATCTCGCATCGCGCGCCATGGCCGTCGAAGCGATGCGAAATGGGGCTGATTTTCCGGCGGTTGTGAAGTTTTTGCGAAGCGATCACGGTCGCTCTGCCACGCAGTCCGTCAGCATCGCCGAACGCATTTTTCGCGGAAGCTACGGACGCACGCCCGGCCTCGGACGCGAATCGATCTATCTCGAATCGTTCGTTCGCGTGAAGGCACATGTTGCGAAATTTCCGGAAGCTGAGCGCGTGCTGAAAAGCGGGCAAGTGTCCGTCGACGCCGCCGACGTTCTTGCGTCGTACGCCGCTACCTGACTCGAAGCGTTTTCTTCGGTGCTCAAAATTCAATCATCCGGGTGCCAGGTCGGATAGTGGAAGCGTGAGAAGTCGCCGAGCGCTTTCGTCATT
>JBDTFL010000665.1:0-10145 GCA_039937955.1 Polyangiaceae bacterium
ATTCGACCGAGCGTTTGCCGCGCACCCCTTCGGCGATCGTGGAGAACACGTCGGCGAGGTCGCGGCGAATCTTCCGCTTGTCCACGAGACGCGTTAGGCCGCCCGTGCCGGGGAGGACGCCGAGGAGCGGCGTTTCGGGCAAGCTCACGGCGGTCGACCCGTCGTCGGCGAGAACGATTTGGTCGCACGCGATGGCCAGCTCGTAGCCGCCACCGCTCGCCGTTCCATTGACGGCCGCGAGCGTCGGGATTCCAGATTCGGCGCTCATCTCTTCGAGATACAGGCGCGTCTCGTTCGTGAACTTGCAGAAGTTCACTTTGAACGCGTGCGTAGAGCTGCCGAGCATGTAGATGTTGGCGCCTGAGCAAAAAATCCGGTCTTTGTCGCTCGAGAAGACGATCGCTTTCGTCTCCGGATGCTCGAACCGAATCCGTTGCAGCGCGTCGGCGAGCTCGATGTCCACGCCGATGTCATACGAGTTGAGCTTCAGCGGATAACCGCCAGCGCTCGGCGGAATCAAGCCGCCGTCCTCTTTCACTGCCATCGTGATCCGCGCGACCGCGCCGCCGTATTCAGCCGGAAAATCGAGCTTCCAGTGCACGTAACGATCGGGATGCGTTTCGAAACGCAAAGGCGGCGTGGGTTTCGCGTGCTCGGCCATGGACCGTACGTTAGTACGCGACAGGAGACCGTTCAAGTACTATAGTGCAGCAACTTACATGAAGTTGCAGTATAGTTCACGAGTCGCGTCCAGGGCGCGCGCGTCGACGGCCAACCGTTCCACATTGCTCCGGGCGCTCGGCGCTCAGGTCCGCGCATTGCGTAAAGCGTCGAATTATTCGCTGCGCGTCTTGGCGGAAGCCACACAGATGAGCGAGCGCTTTCTCGTGCAACTCGAGCAAGGCGAAGGGAATATTTCGGTTGGACGTTTGGCAGATGTTGCGTCCGCGCTGGGAACGACGTCGTCGGCATTGCTCGGTTTTGCGGAGAAGGCGGAAGGCCCTAAAAAACAAGCAGATCGGCGGCGTGTGGTGGCGTTGCTCGGTTTGCGCGGCGCCGGAAAAAGCACGGTCGGGCCGCGTCTCGCGAAGCAGCTCGATGCGCCATTCGTGGAACTCGACGCGCTCGTCGCGCGTGAGGCCGGCATGAAGCTGTCGACCATCTTCGAGCTGCACGGAGAAGATTACTTTCGAAACATCGAGCGTGATGCGCTGAAGAAATTTCTGGATTCGCATGAGAGCGCGGTGATCGCGACGAGCGGATCGATCGTGACCGCGAAGCAAACCTACGCACTGCTTCGCGAACGCACGACGACGGTATGGCTCAAGGCGCGCGCGAAGGATCATTGGGATCGCGTGGTTGCACAAGGCGATGGGCGACCGATGAAGGATCGCGCGAACGCGATGAACGAGCTGAAGCTGCTTTTGAAATCCCGAACGCCGCTTTATGCCGAAGCGGACGTCACCATCGACACATCGACGCTCACGATCGAGGATGCCGTTGCCCGCGTCTTCGACAAAGTCGTGGACCCGTAAAAGGAACGAAAGACAATGATCGAGCTCCGCAGTTACTTGCAGAATGCATGGGTCTCCGGCAAGGGGAAAACCGCGACGCTGGTGAACCCGTCGACCGAAGAAGCTGTCGCAACGTCATGCACCGAAGGCCTCGATTTCAGAGGTGCGCTCGCGTTCGCGCGTGACCGCGGCGGCCGAGCACTGCGCAAAATGAGCTTCAAGGATCGCGGTGAGATGATCCGCGCGATGAGCCGCGCCATCCATGCGCACCGCGACGAGCTCATGACCCTAGCGTTGCAAAACGGCGGAAATACCCGCTCGGATGCGAAGTTCGACATCGACGGTGCGTCGGGCACGCTCGCGGTTTATGCGGATCTTGCAGCGACGCTCGGAGAAAAATCCCACATCGTCGACGGCGATTCACAACAGCTTGGACGCAGCGCACGTCTGTTCGGCGTTCATATTTGGACGCCACGCGAAGGCGTTGCGGTTCACGTCAACGCGTTCAATTTTCCGGCGTGGGGTCTCGCTGAAAAAGCGGCGGTCGCGTTGCTCGCAGGAATGCCGGTCATCACCAAGCCCGCAACGAGCACTGCGGTGGTCTCGCATCGCATCGTCGAAATTTTGGTCGCAGAAAAAATTCTTCCGGAAGGCGCGCTCTCTTTCATCGCCGGCAGCGCAGGTGATCTCCTCGATCACGTGGGCGGCCAGGACGTTCTCGCATTCACGGGTGCAGGGTCCACCGGCGCCATGCTTCGTGGTGGTCAAGCCGCACGCGACCAATCCATTCGCGTCAACGTCGAAGCCGACAGCTTGAATGCAGCGGTGCTCGGTCCCGAGGCAGACGTCGACGGTGAGCTCGTCAATCTCTTCATCGGCGACATCGTGCGCGATCAGACGCAAAAAACCGGGCAGAAGTGCACCGCGATTCGTCGTGTGTATGTGCCCAAGGAAAAGATCGAAGCAGTGCTCGAGAAGCTTTGCGAGCGTTTGGGCGACGTCAAGGTCGGCGACCCGAGGAGCGATGGCGTCACGATGGGCCCCGTCGCCACGAAGCAGCAGCTCGCGGACGTACGCAGCGGAATCGAAAAGTTGGAGAGCGTCGCCAAGATCGTCTTCGGAAGCAAAACGGACATCGACCCCGTCGGCGGAACGAAAGGGAAGGGCTTCTTCATCTCGCCGATTTTGCTGCACGGCGAAAATCCGGATCCGTCGGATCTCGTCCACAATCACGAAGTGTTCGGACCCGTCGTCACCGTCATGCCGTACGACGGCACGGCCGAGCATGCCGCGCGTCTCGTTGCCGGAGGCGGCGGTGGTCTCGTGTCGAGCATCTACTCCGACGACAAATCATTCGTAAAAGACAGCGTTTTGGCGATCGCGCCGTTTCACGGACGCGTCACGATCGGCTCATCCAAGGTCGTCGGACAAACCATTCCACCGGGAACCGTGCTTCCGCAGCTCGTGCACGGCGGACCCGGGCGCGCCGGCAGTGGCGAAGAGCTCGGCGGCAAACGCGGACTTGCATTCTACATGCAACGCACCGCGCTTCAGGGCGATCGCGCGCTTCTCGAATCGTTCGTCTGAAAGCTCTCGTTCGTGATCAGTTGCCGATGTTCGCGTCGGCCAACGTGTTCACGAGGTCGATGATGTCTTGAGCTTCGGGCGCGTCGTTGGTCGTGACGGTGTCGTGCCCGGTATCGGACGTCGCGCGCGCGTCGTCGTAAACGGTAACCGCTTGTCCGCTGGCGGTCGTCGCGATGACGGCGCCCGACGAGCTTCCGAATGTCGTCGGATTTCCTTTTTTGGAGCTCTCGGTTCCGGATGACGCCGCCACGATCTCGGCTTTGAGCGCTTTCAATTTCGAAGCGGACAATTTGCTCGTCGTGGTTTTGTCGGTGTGGCCGCAGCACACGTGCTCGCGTTTCGTGACCGTGCCGCCAGACGTGATGGTCAAGTAGCTGTGCGTGATCTGATTTCCGTAATTGAAATCGACAATCACTTTTTTCGAGCTCACTTCGTCCGCGGAGGTTCCGTCGTCGTCGGTGCTGTTCGCGCCGGAGCATCCCGTCATGAAGGCTGCGCCGAGAACGAGTGCTGCGAAGATCGAGGGGACGGTCATTTCGAGTGAGCTCCTTGAGTTCGGATTCGATCGCCGCCTAAGCAGGAACAATGCCGTGCGACATGTAGGCTAAATATCGACATTGGCGCTTGATGCACTGGTACAACTGGATCTCACGGTGAATTTAGGCAGATCCTGGGTCAAGCCCCCGCGGGTTTTTTCCCCCACACGAGATCACACCCGGTCAACGGGTGCTGTGCTAGACCCGAACGCATGCGGTTCGTGATCAAGGTGATCGAGATCCTGGGCCTGGCGCCGATCGCGTTTGCGCTCGTCGCCTGTGGTGGGTCACCAAAACAAGCGGACGACGCCTCCTCGCAAAACACTGCAAAGACAGATGACGAGGGCGCGCCGAAGTGGGACTCGTCATCGTCGACGACCACACCTTCTTCTTCGAGTGGCTCGAGCCCGGCGACCGACTCCTCCTCTTCCGGCGGTGACACCGCAGCGAGCGGCGCCTCGCCGAACGGATCGTCCTCGTCGACGGGAACGACGGACAACGCTGCTGCACCCGCAGCGTCCAACGCGGGGCCGCACGGTGAAGCCGAAATCGCGCTGAAGCGCGCGGCTCGTCAAGCGACGGCGAATTGCGGCGCGGCGAAAGATTCAGACGGTAAAGCAACGGGCCCGTTCGGCAAAACCACGGTGAGCATCGTGCTCGGTCGCAACGGTCACTCCAGAAAAGTGACGCCCGACTCCAGCTTCGACGGCAAGCCCGCGGGTAATTGTATTATACAAGCATTTACCAATCTCACGTATGCACCGTGGGCGGGCGCCGACGTCACGACCCAGTGGGAAGTGGAGCTGGTGCAGCCGAAGTGACCGATCGACCCCCTCCGGCGGTCGAGGAGCATCTCGAGCTAGAGGCCGAGGAGCTCGAAGACGATCACGATCCGTTCGGGTGGATCGGCGCGACGATCGCCGACAAATACACGGTCGAATCGGTGGTCGGTGAAGGCGGGTTCGGCGTCGTGTATCGCGCGCATCATCGCGGTCTCGCCGAGGCCGTGGCGATCAAATGCCTGAAGGTGCCGGAAGACATTTCGAAAGATGCACGCGCGGCATTTCTCGAAACATTTTTGGCCGAAGGACGAATCCTCCACCAAATCTCCCGCGCAACCGCTGACGTCGTGCAAGCGCTCGACGTCGGTGAGGCTACGTCGCCCGAGGGCTATTGGACGCCATACATCGTCCTCGAATGGGTCGACGGCGCGTCGCTCGGCGAGATCATTCAAGATCGCATCGATCGCGACAAAGGCGGATTTCCGCTGAAAGAAGCGATCGCACTGCTCGAGCCCGCCGCACGTGCGCTCGCTGTCGCGCATGAGCAAGGCGTCGCGCATCGCGACATCAAGCCATCGAATTTATTGCTCGCCGAAGTGGGCACGCGCTCCACGTTGAAGGTCGTGGACTTCGGAATCGCGAAGGCACTCGCCGCTCCGCAGATGGCCGCGCTCCGCAGAAGCGGAATGAGCTCGGGCACGCATTCGGCCTTCGCGACGCAAACTCCGAACGGAGAAAATGTCGATCCGTTCACGCCGCGTTACGGCGCGCCGGAGCAGTTCAGCAAAAAATACGGCACCACCGGTCCGTGGACCGACGTCTTCGCGCTCGCGCTCGTGCTCGTCGAAACGATCACCGCCAAGCCCGCCTTCGAAGGCGATGAGCCCGGACAATTTTACGTGGCGTCGAGCGATCTCCTCAATCGCCCAACCCCCAGAAAAAAAGGCGTTTCAACGCCCGACGCTGTGGAGCAAGTTTTCTTGCGCGCGCTCGCTGTCGATCCGAAACGCCGTTACCCGACCGCCGGAGAATTTTGGGATGCGCTCGTCGCCGCGGTTCCCGACATGGACGAGCGCGTGAAAAGCGTGAAGCCTCCACCGAGCGTCGACGCCCACGGATTCGTCGCAGCGCTCGCACGCAAAAAAGAAGCAGAGCAAACGCGATCGCAAATCATGAAGGTGGGTCTCGCGCTCGCATTGCTCGCCTCCGCAGCAGCGTGCGCTTTCTTGTGGCTCGGTGCGCCGCTCGATCCGAACGCGGACGAACGCGCAATGCCATCGGGCTCGGCATCATCCGGCAGCGCACCGTACGCGTCGCTCGCGTCCGCAGAAATCGACGCCGCTAAATCGACCGAGCCTCCGAACGGGATGGTCTACGTGCCCGCCGCAAAATTCACGATGGGCTCCGACAAAGACGACGCGAACGAAAAGCCCGCGCATGTCGTCACGATTTCACACGGGTTTTTCCTGGATAAAACCGAGGTGCGCGCGTCCGACTACGCGGCGTGCGTCGGCGTGAACGAATGCAGCGGCAATCATTTGCGAAGCCCCGACGCCAAAGATTCAACCAACGGCTGCAACGTCGGAAGCGACCCGGGGACCGCAAAACATCCGGTCAACTGCATCGATCAAGAACAAGCAATTGCATACTGCAAGTATTCAGGAAAACGCCTTCCTACCGAAGCGGAGTGGGAGCTCGCTGCCCGTGGCACCGACGGCCGCACGTACCCGTGGGGAAATGCGAAACCGACCACGTGCTGGATGGCCATCGTCGGCGGCGTGTCCGGCGCATGCGCACGAAAAGGAACGTGGGAGGTCGGAACAACGGCCGACGGTCGAAGCCCGTTCGGCGCTTACGACATGTCCGGAAATGTTTGGGAATGGGTCGTCGACGGCTACGAAAGTTATCCGACCAGTGACGTCACTGGTCCGGTCGTTCCCGCAACGGGCCTTCGTGCCGTGCTTCGCGGCGGGTCGTGGGACTACTCGATGGGCGCCGCACGCACAACGAGCCGGCTCGCATTGAGCCGCGGCATCGCGCAAATCAGCACCGGATTTCGCTGCGCCAAAGACGCGCCCTGAACAGCCTTCGTGAGGCCTAGACATTGGGCGCGCGCCGCTGTATCTGAAGCGGCCGTAAAATTTGTTTCCCATTCTCACCAGTCGAAAAACTGGGGCTATAGCTCAGCTGGGAGAGCGCCTGCATGGCATGCAGGAGGTCAGCGGTTCGATCCCGCTTAGCTCCACAAAGTTCCCAAGAAATAGAAAAACACGGGCGCATGCGCGGCATTGCCAAACACAAATCCCGCTATTTAAAAGCCATTCGCGCAGAGCTCGTGCGCGTCGCGGATCCTAAACGCGCGCCGCTGATGCAGGCGTACATGAAATCCGTGATGCCGTATCACGGCGTTGCATCGGCCGACGTGAAGGCCGTCTCGCGAAAGATTTTTCAAGATCTGAAGATGGGCTCCGAAGGCGAATGGCAAGAAGAGGTGCGCGCCATTTTTCATGGCTCGAAATTTCGAGAAGAAAAATACGTGGCCACCGCGCTGCTTCATCACAAAGCCGCCGCGAAATTTCGAACGATGAACGCGCTGCCGCTCTACGAAGAATTGATCGTCGCCGCGTCGTGGTGGGACATCGTCGACGACCTCGCTGCGCACGCGGTGGGTGCGCTCTTCGACGTCGACGCCAAAGCGATGGCGCGCGCGATGAAGCAATGGAGCAAGTCGGGCGAGCTTTGGAAACGTCGCACCAGCATCATGTGCCAAGTGCTGCGCCACGAAAAAACGGATCTCGATCTCATGTACGCGTGCATCGAGCCGTCGCTCGATCAAAAAGATTTTTGGAGTCGCAAAGCGATCGGCTGGGCGCTGCGCGCATATGCGTGGACCGACCCCAAAGAGATCGCGCGTTACGTGAAAGCCAACGAACAGAAGCTCTCGGCACTCAGCAAACGCGAGGCGCTCAAGAATATCGTCAAGGGTAAGTCACGACCGAGGATCGCCCGTAAAACCAAGGCGATTTCTCATTCGTAAATCGCGACGTTGTCGATGTACGCCTCGCAAGGATTCGCGACGCCGTCGTTCAACACACCGAAGGACGCCCAACTCACGGGGAGTGTTCGTCCGGAAAGAATGTTCCCACTGACTAACGCAGCAGCATCCGCGGTGTCGTCGCCCCCGGCCGACCCCAAAAACAAGGAAGCCGAGTAGTCGTCCTCCCCGCCGTCGGTGCTTGGTATTTTTTGCGTGGCGATGCGGACACGCACCCATTTGGACGGGAGCCCGGAGTCCGCGACCAAGTGCACGGTAGACTCTGCGGCCAGGAGCAATGCTGGGACGCCGTTTTCGACCGCGAAGTGGATGGTAAATTGCGCTGAATCGTTGACCGTGGTCCCCGCGTTGATCTGCGCGAAGTCCACCGGTCCGATGCCGGAGCAATTGCCACCCGCGCTCGCGACCAACAGATCAAAAGCGATGACGACCGACAGTCCGCCCACGTCTTCGGTCAAGCCGGTGCTCACGAAGGTCGCGCCGTGAGGTCCGATGCGCCCGTCGAGCGAACGTGGCGCGCTTTCGGCTTGAGCGTCGGAAAGCTGGAGAAGCCCGCTGTCGCTCGGCGAAAAGAAACCGCCGTCCAACGACCATCCGTCGGCGATCATTTCTCCGGAACGATCGAAATCATCACAAAAAGCAGCGGTGCTCGCATGGCACGCGCACCATGTTCCGGTGCATGCGCTTGCGTCGCCGGCCGAACCGTCCGCGGCGATCGATCCGTCGCCCGAAGCCGTCGCCTCGCTCGAGGAAGCGTCGTTTCCGGAGTCGTTGTCCTTGCTAGAGAACGAGGAATTGCCGCACGCCGCCGCCGCGCACGCCATCGTCGGCGCAAACAGCAACGCGGAAAAGACGAGTCGACGCATTGCCTCGAATAGACGCGAAGACCGCCGTTCGCGCAACCTGCCGGTCAGCGACGATATTTCACGTCGAGCTTCGCGATCTCAGCGACCATATTTCGCGTCGAGCTTCGCGATCTCGACGACGCGCAGCTTGTCCACGAACGGCGCGATCTTCGGCTGATCTCCGGCGGGTTGATGCGAGCCGAGGCCGCGCAAAAAGTACGGCGGCAAATTTCGGAAAAGCAGACGCACCGACAAGCTGCCTGATTGCGATACGCCCGCGTGCGCGGTGCTCAGCGGCGCTGTGAACTCGTAGCCGCGCGTTTCGGCCGGGCGTAGTGGAGCCATGCTCGACTTGTCGCTCGCGCGCTTGCGAACGACGCCGCCACCCTCGATGTACTGCTCGGTGGACTCTTTGCCGTCTTTGGATTGGATGACGACGCGGTCGCCGTGCTCGTCTTTGAGCGGATTGCCGCTCGCGTCTCCCGCAACGCTGATTTTGTCGACGAGCTTCAAT
This sequence comes from Polyangiaceae bacterium, assembly GCA_039937955.1. Lineage (GTDB taxonomy): Bacteria > Myxococcota_A > Polyangia > Polyangiales > Polyangiaceae > JAICXU01. The sequence goes on from JBDTFL010000665.1 coordinate 8,834, forward strand.
TGCAGCAACACCAAGTCTTGATCGACCGCGGTGCAACCGGTGAAGACGTTCTTGAACGGATTGCCGTCCTCACCGAAAGAAGAGTCGATGCAAAGATCGTTGCTCGGTTTCGCGAGCACGCCCGAGCTGAAGAGCAGCTCGCCGGATTTGTCTTTCACGACGACCTCGAGCCAGAGCTGACGCGCGAACGCGAAGCCGGTGGGCAAGTTGTGCCCGGTAAGGTTGGAGATGTTGACCTTGAATGAAATTTTTCCGTTCGCGACTTTCGGATCGCCGGAGTCGAACGCGATACTCGCTGCGAATTTCAAAAAAGCTTCGCGTTGCGCGCGCTGATCATCGGTCGCCTCACCGAGCGCCGGATCGACGCCGACGAATCCGTGATCGTGAACCACGCGCGTTGGCGCCGCGAAGTCTTGTTCCAGCGGAATATCCGCATGATCCGCGAGTCGGCCGTTGGTCGCCGGCATGTGACACGTGACGCACGTGGACTGTCCGCCGCGCGCTTGGTACTCGGCGAACTCGTCGTTGGTCGTTTGCAAAACGAGGTCGACACCTTTTTGGATGTTGCCGTCGCCGTTGCGATCGAACGTGACGTTGTGACAACCGACGCAAATATTTTCGGGATGGTCGAACGCCGGAACCGAACGACTCTTGTGGTACGCGTTGCCGACCGCGTCGGCGTACGGTCCGTAAAATGTGCGACCGCTCGTGAGGTTCTGTTGAAACTTCGACGCTTGGCCGGCGGTTCCGGGCTGCGGCTCTTTCGCGAACTGGTGACACACCGTGCACGTGACGCCTTGATTGCCGAGCGCGCCGTTCGGCATCGGCAACGTTTGGTCTTTCAGATCATGAAGTGCGTCGACGGGACCATGACAATTGATGCAAAAGCGTTTGATGTCGGGCGGGGCGTTCGCGAGGCTGGTGCGAAGGTCGGCGTTGTTCTGCACCACCATGAGCGGACCATTCATCGCGTGCGCGTGAATCGATGCCTTCCACTGGTTGTAGATGGTGAGGTGACATTCTTTGCAATCTTCGGCGGGTGGAAATGCGGCGAACGCGCCGTCGTAAGCGGTGTCGCGCGGCAAGACACTTTGCGGAACGTCGAGCGCGCCGATGACGTGCACCACGAGCGCACCGATCACGAAGAGCGAAAGCGGAACGTGCAGCACGCGCCAACGTTGCAAGATGCCGACGTACCTGTGCTGTTGCACGACGCGCTCGCCCGCCGCGTGAATGCGATCGGCGAGGCGCGCGATCTCCGGGAGTAGCTGCTGTTCTTCTGGGGGCAGCTGAACCCTGCTGATTTCAGCTG
>JBDTFL010000666.1:0-8487 GCA_039937955.1 Polyangiaceae bacterium
GTCGGCGTAAGACGATTCACTTGCACGATGGTCGCGCGCAATTCGTCGTTCAATTTTTTCGTCAGCGCATCCCACTTGGCGTTGCGCTCGTCCTGTTTCGCTGCGTCGAGATTTTCGATCTCCGGAAACAGCGCGCGCACCTTCGGGTAACCGTAGAGCGCGCTGGCCATCGCCTTCACGACGCTGCCGGCAAAGTGCGGATGGTTGTCGCCGTAGAAGCTGACGAGCTTGCCGTCTTTTGCATAGCTCGTGAAAAATGCATCTGCGCCCGAAGCCGCTGAAAGCTCCATTTTTCCCGCGTCGTTCGGTTTGGCGGCGAAGCCGCGGAAGAATTGTTTGCGGTCGTCGAGATCGAAAGATCCGCTGTGCTCGCGCTCGTACGTGACGTTCGGGCTGGTGCCCGCGGCGACACAAAGCGTGCGGCACGGCAGGTCGATGGTGCTCTTGTCTTTGCGCTCGAACTTCACGCCGCGCACACTGCCGCGCGCATCGAGCAACGCCTCGAGCGGCGAGAGATCTTCGATGTAGTGCACGCCCTCTTCGAGCGACTTGCCAACCTCTTCGTGATTGAGGCGATATGCCGGCGAATCTTGGAGACGCTTTCGATACACGAGCGAAACGCCGCCCCATGAATCGAGCAGCTTCTGGATGTGCGGCTCGCGTTTCTCGAGCTTCGCGTTCTCGCGTTCCCCAGCCAGCTCTTTTGCGTGACCGAGATGACGCTCCATCATCTCCCATTCTTCTTCGTCGAACATCGCGCGAATCTCGGCGTGTCCTTTTTCTTTCGCCAGCGCGTCGTATCGCAGCGCGGTTTTTTCGATCTGCACGACGTAGTACGCGAGCAGCTCGGTGGCCGTGTCGATGGCCGTCAGACCGCCGCCGATGACGATGGCCGGCAAGTTGATCTGCAAATTCGCGATCGAGCTTTTTTTGTAGGCTCCCGTGAGCTGCAGCGCCATCAAGAAGTCGCTCGCTTTGCGAACGCCGCGCGACAAATTATTTTTCATCTCGATGATGGTGGGCTTGCCGGCACCAGCCGCGAGCGCGACGTGATCGAAGCCGAGCTCCCACGCGTCTTCGAGCGTGAGCGTGCCGCCGAAACGAACGCCGCCGAAAATTTTCAGCAGCGGATGACGCGCGAGCGTGACGTAGACGACAGTGAGAAAATTTTTGTCCCAGCGAACGGTGATTCCGTATTCGCTGACCCCGCCGAAGCCGAGCAAGATGCGCTCGTCGAGCTCGGAGTGCAGCTGATGAAAATCATGCACCGGTTTGAACGGCGTATTTTCGTCGCCCACCAAAACCGCAGGAAGTGGCTCGATTTTCAATCCATCGACCGCGACGACGCCGAAGCCCTCGCATGAAAGATGATGCGCGAGCGTGTAACCGGCCGGTCCGAGGCCAACCACCAAAACATTTTTTCCGTTGTACGGCTTCGCGTGCGGACGCTCGACGTTGAGCGGATTGAAGCGCGTGAGAAATCCGTAAATCTCCAGACCCCACGGCAGCTCCAAAATTTCCGTGAGCACGCGCGTTTCGATCTCGGGAATGTTCACCGGCTCTTGCTTCTGGAAGATGCACGCCTTCATGCAGTCGTTGCAGATGCGGTGACCGGTGCCCGGGCACATCGGGTTGTCGATCGTGATGAGCGCCAGCGCGCCGAGCGGATCGCCCTCGCCTCGCATCGTGTGCATCTCGCTGATTTTTTCTTCGAGCGGGCAGCCCTCGAGAGCGATTCCGAGCGGGTTTTTCTTGGGTAAATGCGTTTTCGCGTCTTCGAGGCCCTTGCTGCACGAGTCCTTGTCGCGGTTGTGACAGAGGATGCAGTAGTCGATTTGCTCTTCGGCCTGGCGCGGACCAAATCGGCGATCGGTGAGCTTGAACGCGGAGTCTTCGCTGCGCTCACGACGATCGTGGTCGGGCCCCACGAACAGCTCCGGCAATTTCGGATCGGGCCGGCGAATCTGCACCAGCTTCTCGAAATCCAAATTGTGCGGAACCTTGAACGACGGCCAACGCTTCGCCGGGTCGCCGCTGTCTTGCAGACGATTCGCCAGGTGCGCTTCGATCGCGTCGAGCGCTTTCGCGACACACACCTCATCTTCAGAATCTTCCACAACATGCGTCGCGCGAACCGCGTCGGCGATTTTTTTCGCGCGATCCAAAAGCTCCGGCGTCCACTCTGCGCCGCCGGCCTTTTTCACTTTGCGTGCAGTGTCGTCGACCTCGAAAATCGCGAGCACCGCGCATGCGGTCCACAGCTCTTCATCTTCCGAATGCGAAGCTCCAACCGAATTCAGCGCCGCCTCCGCGACGTCGCGCGCGTTTTCTTTCGAAAGTCCGAGGGCGTTCCACGCCTTGCCCGGCTCTTTGGACAGCACGCGTTTCTTCGCGAAATCACGCTTGAAACGCCACAGCGGCGTGCGCTCTTGCGCGCCTGCGCGAATCTTTGCGAGCTCGCCTTCGACTTGAAAAAGCTTTGCGATGAAGCTCGACACATGCGGCGCGGCAGCCAAGAGCGCTTCCGAAATTTCTTCCGGCTTCATCCCCGCGCCTTTGACGGTTCGATACGAATCGAACTTCGCGTGCGCCGCCTCGTCGCGTGATTTGAACCACGCCTCGAAATCCTTGGCCAACGCAGCGAGCCGCAGCGGCTCGAACAAATCGCGATACGTGTATCCTGCAAATCCTAAAACGAGCTCTTCGGTCATCGTGTGTGATCAGTCTTATTTCGAGGCTTATTTCTTGTCGTCGTGAGCAGCGGGAACGAATGCGGTTTGAGCGGCTTCGCCCTCTTCGTAACCGAAATAAATCGCGACTTGCTTGAACATGAACTGCTGCCCTTCGCTCGTCGCAAGGTCGTACTTGCTGCCGGGTCCGCAATACGTGTTCACGAATTTCACCGAGTCTTTGAGCCACTGATCCCACGCCTCTTGGGAGACCTCTTCGAAGATGCGTTTGCCGAGATCATTTCGGTAGGGCTGACGCTTCAATCCGGGAAGATCACGATTGAGCTTTTTGCAGTGGACGATGCGCGGTGCTGCCGGTGCTGTGGGTTCGGTCATGACGACCGGTCATTTACCTCAAAAAGAGAGCGAAAGCTGCTCCGCGCGTCGCCGCACCGAAACCGCTGAGCCGATCTCCAGCAAATGCGGCTCGCCGTGGACGATCACGCTCGACTCGATTTCCGGCGCCATCTCGCGAACACCCCAAAGCGCACGCGCCGGCGAATTGTTCATCTTCGACAGATGACACAAGTAGAGGCGGCCGAGCCGCGTGCCGACCAGTCGTTGAGCGAGCTCCGCCGTTTGGTCGTTCGACAGATGTCCGAAATCGCCGGAGACCCTTATTTTCAAGCGCATTGGGTAAGCGCCGGAATGAAGAAGGTCGTGGCAATAATTGGCCTCGAGTAGCGCCGCGTCGCATTCGCCCAAGAATTTCACGAGCGCGCGAGGCACATGACCGAGATCGGTGACCACAGCAAATGCGCGCGTCGACGAATGAATAGAGATCGCGACCTGTGGAGCGTCGTGCGGGATGGGCAGCGTACGAATGGTGAGCTGGCCGACCTGGAAATGGGCGCCCGCTTCATAGGCGCGAACCTCGAATTTTTTCCGGACGCTCGGCGCCGAAATTCCCGCATGCAAATATACCGGCGCGTTCGACGCGCGTGCGAGCTGCTCCAAATGCGCGATGTGATCGCCGTGGTGATGCGAGACCACGATGGCGTCGAAGCCGCGCGGAAAAATCTCGCCGCCGAGCGCACGCATCGCGCGGACCGCTTTTTTTGGGCCGATTCCTGCGTCGATCAGAACGCGCGTGTCGTCCGCTTCGATGATGGTCGCGTTGCCGCTCGACCCGCTCGATAAAACGAAGACCCGCACGGACCCGTTATAGCGATTCTTTTTCGTCGTGCTCGTGACCGAAAATCACCGCACGAGGATTTGCGCGAAGCTCGGGTATGCTTCGCGATTCATGGCGCGGGTGTGCACTCAATGCGGCAATTCGATTCCCGACGGCATCGCATTTTGCGGAAGCTGCGGGGCTCCCGCTCCCGTCATTGCAGCGTCGGCGCCCGCAACCACTTCGGCGTCGCATCAGTCGCGCGGCCTCGGAACGATGATCGGCATTCCGGCGGTCGGTCTTCCACCTCCGCAAAATAACTCGGCGCCGCCTGCGCAACCGTCGCAAGCGCCCGCGCAAAATACGCGCAACCTCGGCACGATGATCGGGATGCCTGCGGTAGATTTGAGCCCGCCGCCGCAAGCGCAAACCGCTGGCCCATCCGAAATTCCGAGACCAGCCGGCGACAAACAAACGCTGCTCGGCGTCGCGATTCCCGGAATTGCGCCGACGCACGCGAGCTCATCACCGCCCGCTGATCCACGAAGCGCACAGCCCATGGGAGGACAAGGCACCTTCCGAACGATGCTCGGAGTCGCGATTCCGGGCGTTGCGCCGACGCAATCGAATCCGCCAAACGCATCGGCGCCGCCTCCTTATGCGTCGTCGCGTCCACCGAAACCGATGGCTGCGCTCCCGCCGATCGTTCCGGCGCCGGCGCCGCTGCAGCTGACCGCGATGCCCGCGCCGATCGTGCATTCGGAGAAGAAAGGCTTCCCACTCGCCATCGTCGCGGGTGTGATCGGCGCGGTCGTGATCGTCGCAGGAGTTGCGACGGCCATCCTTTGGAAGGGCTCGCCGCCCGTGCTCGTGCAACCGCGACTCGGTCCGCAAGGTGACGACGAGCTTCATTTGACCTGCGAGACATGTCCTGACGGAACGACCGTAAATGTGGGCGGCGCGAAGAGCACTTTCGTCAAAACCAACGCCGACGTAAAGCTGACCACCCCGCTTCATACCGGGGAAAATCCACTGGATTTGTCACTGGATCGACCGGGCGTCGGACGTGACGAGGTCGTGCACGCCGTGGTGCCGGTTTCGTTTCGCATCAAGACCGACATCACGACGCTCGACTCGGACACACCCGCGATCACGGTTCGCGTGGAGGCCGCGCCCGGATCGCAAGTGACGATCGACGGCGCCAGCGTTCCGCTCGACGCCCAAGGAAAAGGAATTCATTCGATCGACGTAACCACCGATGTTTCAGGTCCCGCAGACGAAGGCCGTCAGCTCGAGAAAAAAATTCCGTACGTCGTGTCGATGAAAGACGCAGCATCGAAAATGTCGACCGAGCAAGGCACGGTCACGGCGAGCGTTCCGATACCTCCGCTGCGCGTGGACTCCCCCACGGCGTTCGCGGTGATCGACAAAGATAGCTTCTTTCTGGCGGGAAGGACGATCCCCAAAGGAGCCACGATCACTGCGGGCGGCAAGACGCTCACGGTCGGCGACAACGGATTTTTCGGTGACACATTCCCGGCTACTGCAAACGCCGACACGAAGCTGATCGTGCGCGCGAGCGTCGCGAACATGGCTCCGCGCATCGTCGACCTCGACGTGAAACGCGTCGACAGCTTGCCGAACGAGGCAAAGGCTTTCGAAGCGCGCTCGCCTCTTGGTTACGACACGATCGCGCAAAGCTCCGACGCGAGCCTCGGCAAGGAGGTCGCGCTCGCCGGTGAAATCATCGAGGCACGCGTGCAAAATCACCAAACCGTTTTCGTGCTTGGCGACACGCTGCAGTGCGCGCATCCGCCGTGCGTCGCGCGCGTGATCGTCGGCGCCGAGCTCGCCTTGCGTCCCCACGATCAGCTGCGCGTTTATGGAACCGTCGGCGCGGCGTTCGTCGACAAGGACGGCAAGCATGTGCCGCAGGTCGATGCGGCATTCATTCTTCATGGATTAAAATGAGGCGCGTCGTATTTGCCGGAATTGCACTTGCTGCTCTCGTTCCAATCGCCGCGCTCGCTCAGCGCTTCGATCCGAAACGACCCGTAAATTTCACGGTAGGAGCGCCGCGCGGGCCAGTCGCGACCGAGCGACTCGACGCGCATCGGAGCGGATCCACGAACGCGCAACTTCCGACCGGCAGGCTCAAAATGATTTGGCATCATGCGAGTGGCGGGCTCATCTCCGAGCCACCGCTTCTCGTCGGATCGGACGTCGTGCTCGTCGCGGGGCGTGGCGACGTCGTGTTTTTGGATTCAAAAATCGGCGACGAGATCTCGCGCGTTTCGATCGGCGCGAGCCCTCTCGGACCAGCGACTGCACTGTCCGACGGCACCATCGTATTGGTGGTCGACACGAACGACGCCATCGGCGTTCGCAAAGACGGCATCACGTTTCGCACGCGTCTCGCGGGCGGACGCGGTGGTGACACGTCACCACTTTCACTCGACGACGGCGGCGCAGTCGTCGTCACCGGAAGTGAGCTCGCAGCTTTGGATTCACGCGGCGGAATTCGCGCGCGCGCATCACTTCCCGAGCCCGTCGACGGATCATTGCTCGCGGCACGAGGCCGCATCCTCGCGGTCACGACCTCCGGCGTCGTGTTCGGATGGATCCCCGGACGCGATCCCGAACGTCTCGGCAGCTTCGGCGGTCGTGCGTACGGCGGCGCAACGCTCTCGGACGATCACACGATCCTCGGCGTCGTCGACGGCGACCGCGTGATGGCGCTCGATCTTGCACGCGGCGTAGCTGCGCCTCGCGACACGTCGAGTGGTTTGCTTTTTCTCGGCCCGGTCTCGGTGCACGCAGATACCGCATTTTTTCTCGCGAAAGGGCCTGGTCGCACGTACTTGCTCGGCGTCGATAGGGCGGGCCAAGAGACCATCCACGTTCCGATCGTCCAAGGACAAATTCCATTGCTCATCGATGGCGGCGTCGCACCACCGACGATCGGTGGTCACGCGCCTCTCGTCATCGACAAAAGCGGAAACGTGGCTTACGCGATCGAAGACGAAATCGGCGTCGTCGACGCGAGTGGATCGCCTTGGCATCTCGGCACGTCACTTTGTCGATCGCACAGCTCCGATTTGCTCGGCATCGCGCCGAACGGACTAGCCGGAGTCGACGCCGGTTTTATCGTCGCGTGTGAAGATGGCGCCGTTGCGCTCATCGGCGCCAGGCCTTAGCCCGACGTTTTCGACCGAGGAAAACAGCTATTCCCGCGATCAGCGACGCGGTTCCGAAATCGCTCATCGTCGTGTCGCGGGTTTGGCTGCAACCGCAACCGCCACTCGATCCAGAATCGCCCGCGCCGGAGATCGTTCCGCCATCTGCTGATCCAACGCCGCCGTCGGGGTTCGTTTTTCCGCCACCGCCGACCGTCGGAAAATCGGGATCCAAATAATCCGGGACGCCTTTCGTGTTGAACTCTTTTCGGCCTTCGTCGTGATCCGAAACTCCATCGTCGTCAGAATCGAGATCGAGCCACGCATGCACGTTGTCGGTGTCGGGATCTCCGAACTTCGCGACGTCACTCACTTCGTCTTTCGACAAAATCCCATCGTTGTCGTCGTCGGTGTCGAGCGCGTCGATCGTTCCGTCTTTGTCGGAGTCTTGTTTGATGAGGCCGTTTTCGCCAGCGATGCATTTTCCGGTGACCGTCGGGTCGTTCACCGAATTCGTGCCGTCACACAGACCATCCCCATCGGTGTCGGGGTTCAGCGGATCGGTTCCGAGCGGCGTTTCCTCGCCATCCAAAATTCCATCGAGATCATGATCCCCGCAGTACTTCATGAAATCGCCGACGTTCGCGGCCATCGCCGAAACTTGCGCGTGCGATGGCGGAGGATTTGCGACCTCCTGCCACCCATTCCACCAATTGATGTCCTCGATGAGCATCATGCAGCCGTTGCCTTGCACAAGATCCGATTGCGTCCACACCGCGCCGATCGGATTGCCGCTTTGGTCTTTTCCAATGATATGATCGTCGGGAACGCCGCCGATGATTCCGGGATCGCCTGCATAGAAGCTCGCGAGCGGCGCGGGATGCGCAGCGAAGCCGGTTTTCTCTGCGACGAGCGTGATGAGATCTTGGCCCACGCCGCCACCTTCGACACCAGTGCCGACCTGCAGGGCCGTGGAATTTTTGAGCGTGAGCTTGAGAATTTTTTCTTGGATCAGCAGCGACTCCATGTCGTTGGTCGGATCGGGTCGATCTCCGGTGACATAAAGATGCCCGCCGCCTTTCACGTACGTCACGAGCTTTGCGGCGTCGCTGTCGGGCGTCAGGCCGAGCGACACGAGATAGACTTGCTTGTAGTCTGCAACATTGTCGGGAACGCTCGTGCTCACGGTGTTCTGCAACGTCACGGCGTAACCGATCGCTGTGAGCTCGCGGTTGACTGCGTCTCCGGCGGCATTGGAGGCAAGCGCACCCGACGTCGGCCATTGCAAAACGAGCACCGGGTCACCGGCGGCATGCGCCAGCGTCGGAGCGGCGAGCGAGAAAAATGCGAAGGCCGTTGCGATGAAAGATCCACGCGTGCGTTTCGGAGAGCGCATTTTCGACGTCTAACAGCATTCTCGGATCAGGTGGGCAACCAAGGGGTTCCCGACCGGAACGCTGCATCGCTC
>JBDTFL010000667.1:0-6132 GCA_039937955.1 Polyangiaceae bacterium
GTCGTCGGCATGTTGTCGAGCAGCACGATGTCGGCGCCTGCGCTCAACGCTTCGTCGAGCTGCGTGAGTGAGTCGATCTCGCATTCGATCTTCGACGTATGAGGTGCATACGCGCGCGCACGTGTGATGGCGGCCGTGATGCCGCCGGCCGCGACGATGTGATTGTCTTTGATCAACACTGCGGAGCCCAAGTTGTCGCGGTGATTTTTTCCGCCACCGACTCGCACGGCGTAACGCTCGAGAACGCGCAAGCCGGGCGTCGTTTTTCGTGTGTCGATCACGCGCGTGTGGGATCCGGCAGGAACCGCGCTCACGTATTTGCGCGTGGTCGTGGCGATGCCGGTCATGCGCTGCACGAAATTCAAAGCGGTGCGTTCGGCCATCAAGAGCGATCGCGCCGATCCTTTCACCGTCCAAATCACGTCGCCTTTGTTGGCGATTTCGCCGTCGGCGATTTTGGATTCGAATTTCACGGTGTCGTCGATGAGCGTAAATATTCGAGAAAACAAGCTTCCTCCGCACACGACGACTTCACTGCGTGCAACGGCGTCGGCCACGGCTTGCGCGCTTTCGGAAATGCATGCGTCGGTGGTGACGTCTCCAGCGCCGAGATCTTCCTCGAGCGCGCGCAAAAGTATCGGATCCAAAATCGCAAAGGGGATGGGCATCGCCATGGTCAGACCTCAATCACGTTAATAGAGTCCGAAACCGCGTCCGAGAAGCTCCGAAAAAATATTGCACGACGCGTGAAACAAAACGCCGGCTCCGACGCCACGCGTGCGCGCACGAAGCCAACCGAAGAGCAGCGACGGAAAAAAAACCGCGAGCCGCGCCGGATCATGAACCGTCGCCAAGTGTCCGAGCGCGAAGATGGCGCTCGTAACGAAAAGCGACGGCCCGATCATCGCCCCTCCGATTTTCCACGGCGTGCCGAAGGCGTCGTCGAGCCGCGATTGCAAATAGCCGCGATAAAAAGCCTCTTCCGGCAATGCGATCATCAAGAGCTGACCGGCCGCATCGTTCAAAAATGGGAGCGGCAAAAGGTCGAGCGCGAACTTCATGTGCGGATGCCACCACCAACGCCAGCCGAAATAGAACGGCGCGAACGTGATGACGGAGAAGAAGAGCGCCCATGCGAGCGCGCGTCCAAAGCTCGTTGCGACACGTTTGCGATTGAGCGGCCCCGGCAACACGACGCCACCGAACACGAGACCGCACTTTTCGACGGTGCCGTCGTCGCGTCGCCAGACCATGACCCAGGTCGCAGTCAAAAAGGTGAGGCCGACGAACGTTGCGACGTGTTGCGACGTTAAACGCGACGCGATCGTCACGAGCGCAGTGACGACGGCCGAAACGATCAGCGCTTCGATTGCGGCGCGGCGATCGAAGAGCATTCAGGCACGCCGATTCAACGACACAAGATTTTCGCGACGTATGCTTCCGCGTGATTCGACTCTTGGTCTTGCCACGCGAGCAGCCATTCACCGGCCACGCGTCCGCTCGAGAGTGATGGGCGCGGCTCGTCGCCGGTGACCTTGGCGACGATGCTCGCGGCGCCGATGCCGTCGCGCGAGACCTTGGCCATCTTCACTTTGCCTTGCTCGAAGAACGAAAGGTAGACCTCGCCTTGCGTGCCGACACCGAGAACGGGATGCGTTCCTTTGTCGGAGAATTTTTTGCGCCACAAAACTTTGGCCTGCGTCGGATCCAAGAGCGCTGCGTTTGCGCCGCCGCGCTCGCTCGCCCACGCGATGAAACAGCCCTCGGTGCCGCAACCGATCGTGGGTGCGTCAGCGGGGGTTTTGTCTTCGTTGATGAGTGCAACCTCGCCGAGCTCGCGATCGCCAGAAGCCGCGGAAGTGCCCTTTTTTCCGGGTGTTGGTGGTGCAGGAGCCGCATGCGCGGAGCGTTCGTCGAGCCCTTTGGCGAGCTCCGGAGCGCCGAGCGGAATGCGCATGCGCACGATGGTATGCGACGGATCGCGTTCCAATTTGTAGACGACGATGAGCGCGTCGGCGGCGACCGCGACGTCCGGAACGCGGGCATTCACGGAGCGTCCCCCAACCGATGCGTAATCCGTCAACCGAATTTCAGGACCTACCGGATCGAGTGAGGTCGACAATTTTCTGAGAAAAATGTCGTCCCCTTCTTTGTCGCGGTCGTCTTGCCACGTGACGAAAAATCCGTCGGGCGCTTTTTCGATCGCGGGCCAAAAATTTCCGGCGCGATTTGCACCGACCGCCAAGCTCGGGCCGGCGATGCGACCGTCGCCGTCGATCCATCTCGTATGAATGCCCGACGCGGTGCCCGATTTGTCGTTGTAGACGAGCACGACACGACCGCCCGACGACACGAGCGTCGGATGCGCGACGTCGTCGGACTCGGGCGTGAGATCGCGTGGAATGGAGAGCGGGCGGTCTGCGTCGTCGACGACGACCGCGTAAGCGTGATCGTGTCCGCTGCGCTCGTGATCGTCGGTCCACGTGACGAGCGCGCCTTTGTCCACCGACGCGATGCTCGGTCTGCCGATGCCGCCGGCGATGCCGATGCGCGGATGGCCGAATGCCGTCATGCGACAAGCGCCGCCCAAATTACCGACTGCTTTGACTTGGTCCGCGAATGCGCGCGCGGTGTTTCCGCCGCCCATCTCGATCGCGTCTTTGAATTTTTTGATCGCGCCGGCGGGGTCACCGGTGGAGAATAATTTTTGGCCGTCTTCGACAGCTTGCTCCCACTTCGGTTGATCCGGAGGAAGATCGGTGCTCGCGCTCGGTGATGCCGAAGGCGCCGACGCCGTTGCCGCGGCTTCAACGATCGGGTTCAAAACCTGCGGTCGCAGAATGTTCGACCACGTGAAGAACGCAGCGAACATTCCGCCGATGAGCGCCAGCGAAGAGATCGCGATGCGCACCGGCGACGGCGGTTGCGGCATGGCGGTGGACGCCGTGATTTGCGATTGATTGCGCGCGATCGGCGGATGCTCTGCGGCGCTGATTTGAAACGCGCGCGCTGATGATGGCGGTGATGGCGGCAGTCCTGCGCCGGAGACGCCCGACCCAGGAATTGCCGAGATTTGAAGGGCGGCGGGAGTTGCCGAGGCTCGACCGGACTCGAGCTCGTCGGCCAAATTCGGAAGCGGATCACCCGCGAGCGGCATTTGAAGCGGCGTCGGAAGGGCGAGCGCTTTGGCAGCGGCCTCACGAATATTTTTCGGAACGAGCTCGAGCGGCACGGCGCCCGGCGTCATGATCGACGGGATGCGTTCGATGTCGACGTGGGAGTCCGATTGCGGAAAAATCTGCAGCGAATTTCCGAACGCATAGGCGAGCTCTTCTGCGAGCTCCTTCGCGCTTTGAAATCGTTTTTCCGGATCGCGTTGCAGCGCTTTTGCGAACCACTTGTCGAAGTTTTTCGGAAGCTCGGGGCGCTGGTCGCTGGGCACCGGAATCGGACCGGTGGCGATCGCCGCGAACGTCATGGCCACACCTTGATCGGTGTTCCACACTGGGCGGCCGATCAAACACTCGAACGCCATACAACCGAGCGCCCACAAATCGGCGCGATGGTCGACGTTGCCCTGCCCTTTGACCTGCTCCGGTGACATGTACGCGGGCGTTCCGAAGACCGCGCCTTCACGCGTCAATCGAGCCGTTTTCTCGTCGGCTTTGACGGGCGTATAAAATTTCGCGAGACCAAAATCCAAAATCTTCGCGATCTCGTCGCCGCCGTCGTCGGTCTTCGTGAGGAAAATATTTTCCGGTTTCAGGTCGCGGTGAACGATGCCCGCCGCGTGGGCTTTCAGCAGCCCTTTTGCACACTGTGTGATGACGCGAACCGTGGTCTCCGGATCGATCAGGCGAATGCGCGCCATGCGATCGTAGAGCGATTCGCCGTCGAGCATTTCCATGCAGATGAACGGGCGACCATCCTCCAAACGACCCGAATCGTAGATGTCGACGATGTGATCGCTTTTGACGCTCGCAGCGGCGCGCGCTTCGCGAAAAAATCGCTCGATGACGATCGACGACGCCGAGAGCTCGGCGGCCAAGACCTTTACGGCGACCTTTTTTCCGAGCTGCGTGTGCTCAGCCTCGTAAACGGCAGCCATCCCGCCGCGGCCGATTTCGCGCACGACTTTGTACTTGCCGATGAGCAGTGACCCAGCGGCAATCTTCGATTCGTTAGGGACCGGGCGCATCGAAGAAATAGCGTCGCGAGCATAGCGCGATTGGCTTTGGATCGGGATAAATCGCGTGCTTTCGCGTTTATTGAGCCAGCAAACGCGCGATTACGTAGATGACCGCCGACAGCAGCCACGTGATGGCGCGGCCGCGCAGCTTTTCTCGAAACGCCCAATACGGCGCGAGCGGCGGAAAGGCGATGACCGCAAGCGCACGCCAACGCGGTGGACGAACAGCGAGCGCCGCAATGATCGAGATCTGCGCAGTGATCAGCAACGCACACGAAACGATCGCGGTGATGACGATGATGAGATCGCGAAAGGTCATTCGAGGTCGTCGTCGATGCCGTCGCCGTTTTTGTCTTTGTCGGTCGGAACGATCTCTTTTTTCTGTTCCGCTTTTTCGGCCTTTTTCTCGGCCTTTTGAGCCTTTTTTTGTTCTTTTGTTTCGATGCGCACGCCGCCGTCCGGGAGCGGAGCTTCGTCGGTCGTGTCTTCCTTGATGCTCTTTCCGGTGTGCTCCGAGACGCCTTCAGAGTCCACGATCGCACCCGCCGTCGGCTTGCCGTAAGCGATGGCGGCCGGCGCGGCGATCGCTTGTCCGTTGGGAGATCGCCACGTGCCTTGCGCGATGTAGAGCATGCCGTCTCCGCTCCGAACCGTCGTCCACGGAGAAAATTGGGCATCGGCCGAAGGCGGCACCACCCAGCGACCTCGTTTCCACGACCACGAGCGTCCCTTCCACTCCCATTCGCCATCAACCCAAACAACGCCCTCGTTCTTCGGCTCGGTCGGGACGTATTCGACGCGCGCGGGCGGTGGCGGAAACGGAACGGGCAGGAGCGCGCTCGTTGGCTGACGCTGGTAACGCGGGTGGGGCAGGTCGAAGCTGCACGCCACGAGCACGAGCATCAGCGAAAGCGCAGCCGTGTAAATTTTACTGCGCATCGAACGCCAGGCATTAGCACGCTTCATGCGAGGGGCGTCGCCCGTGACCGGCGTTGCGTGGCAAAGTGCGACCGTGCGTCGTTCTCTTTTCGGGATGATCTTGTTCCTCGTCACATTGACGGGATGCACGGCCGTTCCAAGAGGCAAGTCCGGGATCGATGAGGTGACGGTGCACAATGCGGACGCCCTCGACGAGGACGACATCCAAGGCAAGATCGCCACAGCTGAGACACCAAAGTTCCTCGGTTTTTTCCGAGGCGTCGTTTACGACTACGAGGTTTTCGACCGCTTCGTACTCCAGCGCGACCTTGCCCGCGTCGAACGCTATTACCGGGCACGCGGCTATTACGATGCACACGCGCGCGCCGGGCGGGTCATCCAGAAAAACAACAATCACGTCCGCGTCGAAATCGTCGTCGAGGAAGGTAAGCCGACGCTCGTCACCGACTTGGAAATTGCATGGCCACCCTCGGCCCCCGTGTCCGACGCCATCAAGCTCAAGGCCTACCTCGCAGCAAAACGGTTGCTTCGCCTCAAGAGGCCCTTCGACGAGGACAAGTTTGCGACGGCCCAAGACGACGTCAAAAGGGCCGTGACCGACGCTGGCTTCGCGTACGCGAAAGTGACGCGCAATGCGGACATCGACATCGTGAATCACACGGCGGTCGTGACGTATACGGTGACCCCCGATTTGCCGGCAAAATTCGGCAAAATTACCATTCAAGGATTGGATCCCGACAAGGGCGGACCACTCACTGCGGAGATTCCGGAAGACAAGATTCGCAGCACGATCGACATCAAGGAAGGCGAACCGTACTCGACCGCCGAAATCGATTCGGCGTCGTCGGCGCTCACCGACCTCGAGGTTTTTTCGTCCGTGCGAATCATTCCGCAGCTGACCGACCCACCGCCGGCCGATCATGTCGTCGCGCTCCTCGTGACGGTGGAGCCCGCTAAGCTGCGTTCGCTGAAGCTCGGCGCCGGCGTCGAGCTCGACTCGCTCA
>JBDTFL010000668.1:0-3217 GCA_039937955.1 Polyangiaceae bacterium
CGCAGACCGTTGAGGTAATCCTTGCCGAAATCGTCGTTCTGATACAGCAACCCTATCTTTGCATCCGGCTTCTCCCGCAACGCATATTTCGCGAAAATGCGTGCCTCGACGCGGTAGCTCGGTTGGAAGCCGATGGTCCAGGGCCAGGTTTTCGGATCCTGAAACTTATCCGCGCCGGAACCCACGAACAAATGCGGGATGTGCTTTTGGTTGACGTATTTCAGCAGGCCCGAATTCGCCGCGTGCAACGGCATGCTGCACACGCTCGACCCGCACAGCCTTTTGCTTTCGCCGGACGCGTACAAAGAAATGAATCTCACGACGAGCGGCCAATTCGGCGGGCTCGGCATCGTGATCTCGATTCGTGATCAGCAGCTCACCGTCATCAACCCGATGCCCGGAACACCGGCAGGTCGCGCCGGTCTCAAGAAGAACGATCGCATCCAGCGCATCAACGGCGAGTCCACGCTCAACATGGGTTTGACCGAGGCGGTCAATCATTTGCGCGGCGAAAAAGGATCGAAGGTCGTCGTCTACATTCATCGCGACGGCGACGGCGGTTGGACGGGCACGAAGCCGTTCGAGCTCACGCGCGAGGTCATTCACGTCGAGAGCGTCACGCACAAATTACTCGATGGAAATATCGGCTACGTGCGCATCAAACAATTTCAGCAGAACACCTCGAGCGAGCTCGACGCCGCGTTGCTCGACATGAAAAAGAACGGCGAGCTCAAAGGGCTTGTGCTCGATTTACGCGGAAATCCCGGTGGTTTGCTCGATCAAGCCGCGCGCGTCGCGGACAAATTCATTGCCAACGGTCCCATCGTCGCGACGGTCGGAAATCCGAGTGAGGGTCGCGAAGAAAAAGACGCGCATGTCGACGGCACCGAGCCGAACTATCCGATCGCACTTTTGGCGAATGGATCCTCCGCCAGCGCGAGCGAGATCGTCGCCGGTGCAATGAAGAACCACGACCGCGCGGTCATCGTCGGCGACACGACGTTCGGGAAAGGCAGCGTGCAACTCATCTTCAACGAGCTGCCCGACAAGGCCGCGTTGAAATTGACCATCGCGCAATACCTCACGGAGCCCGGCGACATTTCGATCCAAGGCACGGGCGTCACGCCGGACATCGAGCTCGACCCCATGACCGTCGACACACAGGAAATGGATCTCGTCGGCGACGACGGCGCGCTCATCAAGGAACGCGATCTCGCGCGCAGTCTTTCGAACGCACGCATTCGCGAAGGGCAGCGTCCACTCGAAACGGTTCGTTACGATTTGCCGTCCAAGGATCGACAAGAGCTGCGCGAGCGCGGCGGTGATCCGGACGATGCGCTCACCACGGAATCGATCCAAAAAGATTTTTCGATTCGCTTCGCACGCGACGTCGTGGCTCACGTTTCCCCGGGAAAACGAGTCGATCAAGTGCATGCTGCAAAAACCACGATCGCCGAAGCACGCGCTGCAGAGCTCGCAAAAGTCACGAGCGAGCTGAAGACGCTCGCTGTCGATTGGTCGGATGCGCCCGGTGATCCGCCGGCGACCGCGCCCACGCCCACGCCGCCGGCCGGCGTCGACGTGAAGCTCGAAACCGACAAGACCGACAACACCGTAAACGCCGGCGACCCAATGACGATGAAGGTTACGGTTACGAACAAAGGCACGTCGTCGCTGTTCCGCCTTTATGGAGTCACCAAGAGTGACAACCCGCTCTTCGACGCGAAGGAGCTCGTCATCGGTCGTCTCGATCCGGGCAAGTCGAAGACAGCGATGGTGCCGTTCGGTTGGTGCGACGTGGAGGGTCACAAACCCGGATCGACCGCGCCGGTTGCGAAAGATGCGCCGCGCGTTTGCCGCATTCCGAAAGACACGCTGACGCGCGCCGACGGTTTGAAAGTGCATTTCTCAGAAGCTCGCGGGCGTGCACCGGCCGACGTCGAAACGCGCGCGACGGTGAAGGGTCTCGAGCGTCCCGTGTTCGCTTACACGTTCGAGATCGCCGACGACATCAAAGGCAACGGCGATGGTCGCGTGCAAAAAGGCGAAACGCTGACGATGTATTTGACCGTGAAAAACACGGGAAAAGGGCAGTCATTCGAGACGCAAGCCAATCTGAAAAATCTGTCGGGCGACGGTCTGCTTTTGCACGAGGGCCGTTTTTACATCAACAACATGATGCCCGGCGAAACGCGTCGCGTCGCTTTCACGTTCGACGTCACGCAAGATTTGGCAGACCCGGAGGCGAAGGCCGACCTGTCGATCGCCGACGCGGACCTGCGCGAGAGCGTCGTCGAAAAAGTGAGAATGCCGCTCGCAGCGCCGCTCGCCATCGACGCGGCTTCAGGAACCGTTCACGCAAAAGCCAACGGCGCTGATCTTCTCGAGTCGCCGGAGCCGGGCTCACGAAGCTTCGGTCGTTTGCCTGCCAACACCGCCGCGCCCGTCCTCGGAAAATATGCCTCGTACACGAAGATCGGTCTCGGCAAAGGTCGCTTCGCATTCGTCGCGAACACCAACGTCGACTCCGGTGGAATGCCGGCAGCGGCGATCGCGTTCGACGACACCATGTCGCACGCACCGCCGGCCATCGAGCTCGCCGCACCCGCGCTCGACACGCGTGACACGCACACGACCATCAAAGGCACCGCGAGTGACGGCGAGCGTTTGCTCGACAGCTACATTTTCGTGGGCTCGCGTAAGGTTTTTTACCGATCGAATCGCAACGGCACCGACCCCAAGAAAATGAATTTCGAAGCCGATTTACCGCTGCGTCCGGGCGTCAACATCGTGAGCGTCGTCGCTCGCGAAAATCCCGACACGACGAGCCGCAAGACCTTCGTCGTGCGCCGCGACGGTCCGAACGGCGAAATCCTCGCGACGCCCAAGACCGACGACGAGCTCGGCGACACGGGCGGCGGCGACGACGACTGATCTCGGGGAATCGAACGTTCGACATCGGGCGTTCTTCCGGAAGTGAAAATCGCGGAGCGAAATACCCTCATTTTTGCGGCATTTTGGACGCTTGTAAGTTTTGGTTGCAAGCCCTCCGCGTCGAACGCGGTGCCCGATGCGGGCGCCGTCTCGAGGCCGGTCGCATCAGCACCTGCTCCGACGGCGGCGATCGCATCGCCCGAAATCGACGCGGGTGCTCCAGCGATTGTTACCCGCTCCAAGATCGTCCGCGACATCCAAATGCTCACGTCCACCGATTGGT
>JBDTFL010000669.1:0-2879 GCA_039937955.1 Polyangiaceae bacterium
ATCGCGCTGGCGGAAGCTGTCGAGCGCGTACGTGCAACGTCGTGGGCATCGGACGACGACGACGGCTCGTTTGGCACGACGCACGGCTGCTCGATTTCGATCACGACGCACGGCGACGCGGGCGATCACAATGCGACGATCTGGCTTGGCGCAGACGCTGGTGACGACGAGGTGTTTGCGCGCGCAAACGACGATCGAGCCGTTTTTACGGTGCCGCGTGCGTTTTCGGACTTGGCGAAGACGCTCTTCGTCGATCGTTCGGTCTTCTACGTCGATGCCGACGAGATCGATGCCGTGGACATTTCACATGCCGAAGATCGAAAGCATTTCTCGCTCGGCAAAAATGACGACGCTGGGATCGGCGCACTGAGCGTCGCTGCGGCGCTCGGTGAGCTTCGGGCCGACATCGCGTTGCACGTAGGTCCGCCAATCGCCGCCGAAGGATTTTCAACGCCCGCGCTCGACGTGAAGGCTCACTACGTAAGTGACGGCGGCACACGCACGCTTCATTTTTTGCTCGGTGCTTCTCTCGCGCGTGGCGATCAAAAAATGATTTACGGGCGGGTCGACGGCGTTGCCGCGACATTTCTCTTGTCGGAGGCGCGGGTCAGGCCGCTTCTTGACGCGCTCGGAGATCACGGGCCATAAGCCGACTCGTGCGACCGATCGTCAAATGGGCCGGCGGTAAAACCAAGCTGCTCGCCCAGCTCGTAGCGCGCATGCCAGGAGAAATGCGAACGTACGCGGAGCCCTTTTCGGGGGGTGCTGCGCTTTTCTTCGCGATCGCAGATCAGTCGGAAAAATACGCTCGAAAGTTCGATCGCGCGATCTTGGCCGACCGAAATGAAGATCTCGTCATCACCTACAATGCCGTCAAACACGACGCGGACGCCGTCATCCGAGAGCTTGCAGAATACAAATACGATCGCGATCTCTTCTATGCGACCCGCGAGAAAGATCCGAAGACGTTGACGGACCCCGCACGCGCCGCGCGTCTCCTCTTCTTGAATCGTACGTGCTTCAACGGACTGTGGCGCGTGAACTCCAAGGGCAAGTTCAACGTACCGTTCGGTCGTTACAAAAATCCGACCATCTGCGACGCAGACGCATTGCGTGCGGCATCCCGCGCCTTGGCTCGCGCCGACATCGTCCATTCCGATTTCGCCGACGTCACACGCGACCTAGGTCGCGGCGATTTCATCTATTTCGATCCGCCTTACGCACCCGTCTCCAGCACCGCCGATTTCACCGCATATGCAGCAGGCGGTTTCGGCCACGATGACCAAGTGCGACTCACCACCGAGGTCGAAGCATTGCAAAGACGTGGCGCGCTCGTCATGCTCTCGAACGCCGACACTCCCGCGACACGTGCATTATACAAGGGATTCACGCTGGCCGTGGTCGGTGTTTCTCGGTCGATCAATTCCGACGCATCGAAGCGCGGCGAAACCGCCGAGCTCATCGTCACGACATGGGGAACCCCTGGAATCATCGAGGAACGCGCGTCCTGAAGCACCGCTACGTGGCGCCATGCGCCGCGCCGCGTGTTACTCTTGTGGGGTTGGAAAAGCCGTTCGACATCGCGCCGCATTCGCACGAGCTCATGCCCGATGAAGTAATCCGTCATCGCGTAAAAGCCGAGATGCGCAAACGGATGCGGGGTTTGCGCAATACATTTCCGGCGGCGGTGTGCGCTGAGAAATCTCGCGCCATCGTGGAACGCCTCGCGAAGCTTCCGGAGATCGAGCGCGCCAAGAGCGTCGCTCTTTTTTGGCCGATCGAGGCGCGCCATGAGGTCGACCTTCGCGATCTCGACGCAACGCTGCGCGCGCGGAAGATCCCGATTTTTTATCCGTCGATCGATTCCGAAACGCGCGTGATGACGTTTCGCCTGGTAACCGACGTCGCGATCCTCGCTGACCTCACTTTCGGTTTTGCAGCACCGCCGAAAGACGCACCGGAAGCCGGGCCCGCAGACATCGACGTCCTGGTGGTGCCGGCGATCGTCGTAGCTCCATCTGGTCATCGCATCGGTTATGGCGCCGGTTATTACGATCGCACGATCACCCGGTTTTTGCCGCATGCCGTGACGATCGGCGTCGCTTACGATTTTCAGCTGCTCTCGGAAATTCCCATCACCGATGGCGACGTCGCCCTCGACATTCTGGTCACCGACACGCAAACCATCCTCGTGAAAGAAGAACCGTAGTGTCCTCGGATCTGAACGACATCATCTTGATGGCTTCGGCCGGTCTCGCCAGCGCTTCTGCCTTCGTGCTCGCGCGCCTTCGCGATCAAGAACGAATCACCGCCGAAGAGCGCCGCAAAAGACTCGATCTCGAGGAAGCGCAGATCACCGACCGCATCAAACACGAGAACATCGAAGCCGCCGTTGCCGGGAAAATCGAGGCTATGCGGGTCGAGGCCGCCGAGCTTCGTCGCATCGCCGACGACGCCAAGCGAGTTGCTGAAATAGCGAGAAAAGAAGCCTCCGTAGAGCTTCGTGAAGGCGCGATGCGCGTCGTCGAAGAGGCCCGTGAAGAAGTTCGCCGCGAGGCCGCAGAAGCGGAGCTCGTGATCGCGAAGCGCGAAGAGCGCGCCCAGAAACGCGAGCAAGTGGTCGCCGAAAAAGAGGAGCTCAACGCTCAACGCGATCTTGCTCTCGCTCGACGTGAGGCGCTCGTCGAAACCGAGCGAGCGAAAACTACCGAGCTCAATCGCAACGCCGTGAAGCTCGTCGACGATCGCAGCGCGCGTTTGCAAGCCGTTGCAGGAATGAGCGGCGAAGAAGCTCGTCGCAACTTGATGGACGAAATCCTCGACGGCGTTCGCCGCGACAGCGCACGCGAGGCAAAAAATATCGAGGACATCGCTCGCCA
>JBDTFL010000670.1:0-2880 GCA_039937955.1 Polyangiaceae bacterium
ACGATACAGTATGTCGCTCATGCCTCGCACGAACGACTCCACACTTCGACTCCGCGCCGCGCCGCTCGTGCCGCCGTTTCATGTCGTGCTCGTCGAGCCGGAGATTCCGCCGAACACCGGAAACATCGCGCGCCTTTGTGCAGCTACGCAGTCACCGCTGCATCTCGTCGGTCGTCTCGGTTTTCGCATCGACGAGCACGCGGTGCGGCGCGCCGGCGTCGACTACTGGCATTTGGTAAACGTGCGAACCCACGTGGATTTCCCGCAATTCATGCACGTTTTTCGCAAAGAATCGCCAACCGGAAATCTGCATTTGTTCAGCGCCGTCACCGAAAAAAATTACATCGACGCTGAGTTCAAAGGCGGTGACGCGCTCGTGTTCGGAAAAGAGAGCGTAGGTCTGCCCGACGATTTGCTTGCAGAATACAAGGAGCGCGTCGTTGGAATCCCGACACTCGGTGCGGTGCGCTCACTGAACCTCGCGAATGCAGTCGGCATCGCATTGTTCGAAGCTCTGCGCGCCAGCGACGCGATCACGAAGACCTTCTTGGGCTGATAACCAGCCGAGCCCTCACTCGAATGCGCTGATGCCGGTCACGTCTTGACCGAGGATCAGCGTGTGCACGTCGTGCGTGCCTTCGTAGGTCGAGACCGTTTCGAGATTCATGAGGTGTCGCATGATCGGATATTCGAGCGTGATTCCGTTGCCGCCGAGAATGTCGCGGCACACGCGCGCCGCTTCGAGAGCGACGCGAACGTTGTGGCGTTTGACCATGCTGACGTGTTGCGGGCGAAGCTTCTTCTCTTCTTTCAGACGCGAGACCTCGAGCGCCAACAATTGCGATGTCGTGATTTGCGTGAGCATCTCGGCGAACTTCGCTTGCACGAGCTGATGTGCGGCGATCGGCTTACCTGCAAACTGCACGCGATGTTTCGCGTAGTCGACCGCGCAATCGAAGCACGCGTTCGCCGCGCCGATCACGCCCCACGCAATTCCCAAGCGCGCCGCCGACAAGCACGACAGCGGTCCCTTCATGCCCACGACACCCGGTAAAATAGCGTCTTTTGGAATGCGGACGTCCTCGAGGATCAATTCGCTCGTCACGCTCGCGCGCAGGCTCATCTTTTTGTGGATGACGCGTGCTTCAAAGCCTTTCGTGTCGGTCGGAACCAAAAATCCGCGCACGATGCCGTCGAGCTTTGCCCAGATGAGCGCGACGTGCGCGAGGTTGCCGTTCGTGATCCAGCGCTTGGTGCCGTTCAACATGTAGTGCGTGCCGTCGTCTTTGGCGCTCGTGATCATGCCGTTCGGGTTCGATCCCCAATCGGGCTCGGTCAATCCGAAGCAGCCGATGATTTCTCCGCGCGCCATGCCCGGCAAATATTTTTGTTTCTGTTCCTCGGATCCGAAAGCATGAATCGGATACATGACGAGCGACCCTTGGACGCTGGCGAAGCTTCGGATACCGGTGTCACCGCGCTCGAGCTCTTGCATCGCGAGTCCGTACGCAACCTCGCTCACGCCCGCGCAGCCATATCCGTGCAAGTTACAACCAAGCAAACCGAGCTTGGCGATCTCCGGAATCAGCTCGGTAGGGAAGGTCCCTTTTTCGAAATGATCACCGATGGTCGGCAAGATTCGGGCGTCGACGAATGCCCGCACCGTCGACTGAATGGTCTTTTCTTCCGACGAGAGGTGGCGTGAAAGGCTTAGAAAATCAGGCATCGCGCGCGTTTTAGCATGATGCCGGCAACAACGCGATCGACCGTAAAATTGAGGTGATGATGAAGCCGAGCTACGCGCAGGCGTCCA
Source organism: Polyangiaceae bacterium (assembly GCA_039937955.1). Lineage (GTDB taxonomy): Bacteria > Myxococcota_A > Polyangia > Polyangiales > Polyangiaceae > JAICXU01. Next base: position 1,814 of record JBDTFL010000670.1, read on the forward strand.
GCAAAGTGCGACCGCGCTCGGGTCGCGTCCAGCTAATGCTCGACGTGGATCATGGGCGTAGGCCCGGTGAAATCGGCGCGCAGCGTGGCGTGTCCACCAGATGCGACTTTGATTTGCTCGCTTCGTGATTCGCCGGTGGGGTCGAAGGTGAAACGCACCTCGTGCATGCCGGCTGAGACCGAGACGTCGCGGAGCGGACACGCGCCGTGCGATGCGCCGTCGATCGAAACGTGTGTTCCGGGATCGCCGAACAAAGAGAGACGTGCGTCGCCTTGCGGAACGGCTTGCGCCGACGCGCTGGCCGTTGGAGCTGCGCTCGTTGTTGGAGTCGGAGTCGAGAGCGGAGGCGCGACGTTGGTCGAAGATGCGCTCGCCGATGGCGTGGTCGAGGTGGTCGTCGGCTTTGCGCTCGGGTTCGGGTCGGTCGTGCTCGATGCGCCGTTCGTGTGAGCTTGTTGCCAGACGATCACGCCTGCCAAAATCGCGAACGCTGCGCCACCGACCAAGAAGCGAGATGAGCTTGTTTTTTCGGGTGATCGTGCGCTCGAACGCCCGACCGGCGTTTCGATCGGCTGTGTGGCGATCGTTTCGATCGGCACGTCGGGCGCGTCTTGAACCTTCATCGGAATGGCTGGCGTCAAAAACGCGAGCTTGCGAGTTCCGATCTCGACGTGGTCGTCAGGGGCTGCCGGCGCTTCGGAGAGTTTTTTGATCTCATCGCGTGCCGCAAACGTCGCGGTCGCCGGATCACCGTCCGATTTGAACGGCGCGGATGCGGCTTCAGGAATGGTTGGACGCTGCTCACGAATGGTTTCTCGTTCACGCGTCGCGCGCGCGCGATCGCCGAGCCCACGGGCAACATCTCCGAGATCCATTTCTTGCAAAAATTTCCGGAGCGCACGACCAAGCTCGTCGGCGTCTTGTTGACGCGCCCCAGGATCGAGCGACATCGCACGTGCGATCGGCTCGTCGAGCGGCAGCAATCGAATGTCGTACTCGCTCGGCTTCGGATGCGGCGCTTGCATCGCCGCTTCACTTTCTTCCGGTGTTTTACGGCGAAATGGCGC
>JBDTFL010000671.1:0-7289 GCA_039937955.1 Polyangiaceae bacterium
TAGAGGCCGCCGTGATCGCGAAACTCCTCACCGTGATCGGACAAGAAGAGGACGACGGTGTTGTCCCACGTCGGCAGCTTCTTCACCTCGGTCAAAAATGCGGCGAGCGTTCGCTCTTGGAAACGAATCGCATTCAAATAATGATTGTGAAATTCATCGACCCCGCGAATCGGATTGTCGGATTCCGGTTGATACGGCAAGAGATTCGGATCGGTTCGATACGGCGCATGCGTATTCGAAAACTGCATGAGCGCGAAGTATGGCCCTTTACGATTTTGCCGTAAAAACTCGAGCGTTCGTGCGGTCGCGCGTTCGTCCGGCGCGCCGATTTGCTCTTGCGCCATGTCACCGAGATCGGTCGCCATGACGAGCGTGTCGATGCCCGCGTGGCGAACGTACGCACCGAAATCCTCATAGTCCGGATTTTGCGAAGTGATGTACGCGGTGTTGTACCCAGCTGCACGCGCAACTTCCCAAAGCACCGGCGCGGTGTGGGCCGACTTGAAATCGACGTTGGGCGCGAGACCGCTCCACAGCACCATGCATGCGCTGAATGTATTCGGTGTCTGCGAATCGAGAATGCCGAGCGGCACGCGCTCGGGCACCACGGCGTCGAGGGCTTCGTCTTTGCAGCGCTGCGGATCGGAGCAGAGCGCATCGGCGCGAACGCTCTCGGTCATGATCAGGATGACATTCGGCGGCGACGTTCGCTTGCTCACGAGCGGCGGAAGTGGCGCAGGGGAACGGATCGACATCCCTTGTCGCTCATTCCATTTTCCCGTGACTGCAGTCTGGACCGCGTGAATCACGCCATGGACGAAACATGCGTCGGGTGGTGCAGCCTGCAGAAAACGGCTGTCGAGTTGATCGAGCCAAAAGCTTTGGATCGACACCACAAATCCGATGACAACCACCCATGGAGCTTTGGTCGGAAGCGCTGCGGCGCCGCGTTTCAGGCTGAAATAAAATCCGAGCGTCACGGCCAGGCCGATCAAAAAAATCGCGACGAAGATCAGCGGCCCTCCCCACGCTTCGAACCAATCGCCCACCGTGCCGCGCAGCGCGATGCCGAGGCGCACGGTGTCGCGGCCGATGTAGACGCGGAACACCCGAAAATACAGCGCTTGTCCGCCGTAACCAAAGAGCGCGATCGGCAGCACGAAGAGCGCGAAGAACGCATAACGGCCGATGCGATAGCCGATGGCGTCCGATCGAAAACATTTTGCGGCGAGGAAAAATGGCAAGCCCCAAAACCCAGCGCTCACCACGATTCCCCAAAGATAAGTTCCTTTGCCGGCGATCTGAGCGCTCAGAATCGTGTGCGCGCGCAAAATGACGTCGAGCAAAATTGCTGTGAGCGTCGGCGTGAGCAATATCCACAACGCGCGCGGGTTGTCGCCCACGAACAAAGTGCGAGCTCTGCGGAGCACCGGAAGCATCGACCGGAATTTAGCAGTGAACACGGGAGTGGATTCGTCGATCCACCAGCGCTCGCCAATTCCGGGCTCGTGTCTCGCGCATTGCTCGCGAGCGGACGCGGCTGGTCAAATCATGACCCGCCACAAAACACCGTAAAAACAAGCGGCGCCTGCGACCCGACAGCTGTGGAATACGGCGGCGGGCCTGGTCGTGGAATCGCGCAGTGGTCCGAAGGCGGACGATGGAACGCCGACCGCGGAGACAACGCGGTCTCCTACGCGTCGTCGCACGACGAATCGGTTTGGAGCTTGAGCACGCAATTGAATTTCATTTGGTTCGAGCTCGAAACGTTCGGTGGTTACGGGCTCGGTCGTTTGCGATCGAGCAACAACGCGACCGATGCGACGATCGCGTTCCAAGACGATTTCGAAGGATGCGGCACGTGCGACGAATCGAACCGCATTCGTTTCGCGGCAGCAGTCTTGAAAGCGTACGGACCGGAATCGCCGACGCCGCCCAAACCGACGTCGAAACCTGCAGCGCCGAAAACCTGCGGCGCGATCAAGCCTGGATACGGCCTCGCGCGCCGTGAATCCGTTTCGTCGTGTGGCGGCAAATACGATCTCGCGATGCAGAGCGACGGCAATTTCGTTCTCTACGGATCGCAATCCGATCCGCTGTGGAGCTCGCGCACCAACGGAGACAACGGCGCTGACCTCGCGGTGCAAACGGACGGAAACCTCGTCGTGTACGGCGGCTCTCGTGCACTTTGGGACAGCGGAACGAACGGCCGCTAACGACTCGCCGCGCGCGCCGTACGCGTTACGATGAAGGCTGATGTCCGAGCCGATGATCAAAGGCGCCATCCTGCGCGACTTCGTCGTTTGGTACGGCGAACGCTACGGCACGGATTCGCTCAAACAAACTGCGGCGCTTCTTCCCGAAGAATTTCGGGCCATCATCGACATCGGCAACCCGACGTTTCATCTGCTCGGATCGCTTTGGTACCCCGCGCGGTTGGTGCACGCGTTTCTGGAAGCGCTCGCGCACGATCGCACGCCGGCCGCGATGAATCGTTTGATGCACGAAGCGAATCGCAGCTTCCTGAAGACCGGCGCGCGTCACAGCGTTTATCGATTTCTATTGGAACGCCTGGTTACTCCGGAAATTTACGCCGTCTGCGTTCCACGATTTTGGAAGCAGCTGCATTCGACCGGTGAGCGACGCATGAAAATCGTGCGTCGTGGTTATGCGGAGAGCACCGTCTTCAATTGGCCGGGACATCATCCGCTGCTCTGCACCATGGTCATCGAAACGATGTGCACCGTCTTCGAGTCGATGGGCTGCAAAAATGTTTCGTGGGAGCGCGCCACCTGCGTGTCCGACGGCGCACGCGAATGCAAAACGCTCGTGAGCTGGCAGTAAAAGAAAAACGGAGCGACCGATCGACTCGGCCACTCCGTATTTTCGAGAACGTCGAGGAAGCTACTGCTGCGTCTCTTCGAACTCGGCGTCGATGACGCCGCCGTCTTTCTTGCCGGCCGCTCCGCCCGCGGCTCCATCGTGATCATGACCGGCATCGCCGTTTGTGTCGCCGCCACTTGCTCCACCACTGGCTCCACCAGGCGGTCCGCCGTTCGCTCCTTGCGCTTGGTACATGACGCTTGCAACGCGTTGCATTTCGCTCTCGAGCTTACCGACGAGCTCCTGCGTTTTGTCGTCGTCTTGTTTCTCGACTGCTTCGCGCCCTTCTTTGATGAGCGCCTCGAGCTTCGTGACGTCGTCCGCGGGGAGCTTGTCTTTGTGCTCCGTGATGGTTTTTTCGATCGTGTAGCAGAGGTTGTCGAGCTTGTTTCTACGCTCGATTTGCTCGCGACGAACTTTGTCCTCCGCCTCGTGCTCGGCGGCATCCTTCACCATCTTCTCGATGTCGGCCTCGCTGAGCCCCGAGTTGGCAGTGATGGTGATCTTCTGATCTTTGCCGGTGACTGTGTCCTTCGCGTGAACGCTCAAGATGCCGTTCGCATCGATGTCGAACGTGACCTCGACCTTCGGAACACCACGCGGCGCCGGGAGAATTCCATCGAGATGGAACTTGCGGAGCGTGCGGTTGTAACGAGCCTCGGTGCGCTCGCCTTGAAGGACATGCACCTCGACGCTCGGCTGATTGTCGGTCGCCGTCGAGAAGACTTCTTTCTTCTGCGTCGGGATGGTCGTGTTGCGACCGATCATGACCGTCATCACGCCGCCGTACGTTTCGACGCCGAGTGAGAGTGGCGTGACGTCGAGAAGAACCATGTCCTTCACGTCGCCGGAGAGAACGCCGGCTTGAACGGCCGCGCCGATCGCGACCACTTCGTCCGGATTCACACCTTGGTGCGGATCCTTGCCGAAGAATTTCTTCACCTGCTCTTTGACCATCGGCACGCGGGTCGTTCCACCGACGAGCACGACCTCGGCGATGTCGGCCGGAGTCTTCTTCGCGTCTTGAAGCGCCTTCTTGAGCGACTCCATGGAGCGCTCGACGAGCGGCGCGATCATTTGCTCGAGCTTCGAGCGTGACAATCGCAAATCAAGGTGCACCGGAGTGCCGTTTGCAACCGTCAAGAAGGGGAGATTGATCGTCGTCTCTTGAACGCTCGAAAGCTCGATTTTTGCCTTCTCTGCAGCTTCTTTCAAACGCTGAAGCGCCATCTTGTCTTTGCTGACATCGACGCCCGAGCTCTTCTTGAACTCAGCGGCCATCCAATCGATGATCAAGTTGTCGATGTCGTCGCCGCCGAGGTGCGTATCGCCGTTGGTCGAGATGACTTGAACGACGTTGTCGCCGACCTCGAGGATCGAGATGTCGAACGTGCCGCCGCCGAAGTCGTAAACGGCGATGATTTCGTCGCTCTTCTTGTCGAGGCCGTACGCAAGCGCAGCTGCGGTGGGCTCGTTGACGATGCGTTTGACGTCGAGGCCCGCGATGCGTCCGGCATCTTTGGTCGCTTGGCGTTGGGCGTCGTTGAAGTACGCGGGTACCGTGATGACCGCTTCGGTGACTTTTTCGCCGAGGTAATCTTCCGCCGCTTTTTTCAGCTTCATGAGCACCTTCGCGCTCACTTCAGGAGGCGAAAGCTTTTTGCCGCGGATCAAAAATGCGGTGTCGCCGTTGGGCGCTTTTTCGGCGGAGTACGGAACGCGCTTGAGCTCTTCACCGACCTCGTCGAATCGGCGCCCGATGAAGCGCTTCGACGAGAAGATGGTGTTCTCGGGGTTGGTGACGGCCTGTCGCTTGGCGATTTGGCCGACCAAAACTTCGCCTTTGTCGTCCCACGCAACGACGCTCGGCGTGATGCGCGAGCCTTCCTCGTTGACAATCACCTTGGGCTCACGCCCTTCCATGATCGCTACGACGCTGTTCGTAGTTCCGAGGTCGATGCCGATGATCTTGCCCATGGTCGTCTAGTCCCTTGAGTCAGTGATGGTTGGAGCGAGCGCGTTGCAGATAGCGACCAGGCTTGATCGCGTCCAGTTGCAGATAGCGACCAGGCTTGGTCGCGTCCAGATGAACCGCTGAGTTTCTTTGGGTTTTCCCCGGCCCGTTGTAACGAGACGAACCTAATCACATGAGCGTGGGCGTCAACACTCGCGGGCCGTTTGGGCACGATTGTTGGCACCCGAGAAAAACCGCGCTTCGAGCCATTCCGCCTTGTTTTCTCGAGCTGCAATTTCGTACGCGTCCGAACAATGATGGATTGCGACGATGGACCACGGCTGGTAGAGTCCAACCATCGTTTCCGGCTTTTTTCCCGCTTAAAACCACCCACCCTCGACGCCTGCGCGTCGATCGGCTCAATCGTTTTCCCTCGCCTCGCGCCTATGCGCCGACCCAAAGATCCCAATTCCGACGCACGCGATTCGACCGAGACCTCGTCTCACGCCGGTCGTTGGCCGTCGGATCACGAGCTCCCTTCTTTTACTGTGGAGGGTGAAGGGCCCACGCGCGGTCCACGCAAGATCGAACGCAAAGGCTCGACCGATCGCGATCGCGATTCCGATTCACGCGGCGATGCACCTCCGCTCGACGCACGCGCCATTTTGGAGCGTCATGCGGGCACGGGTCTCATTCGTCACGACGTCACGTTGCCGGAAGATCGCATCGATCAAGATGGCGCGCGCGTCGTGCGTCGTTTGGAGCGCGCCGGTTTCGAGGCGTATTTGGTGGGTGGTTGCGTCCGCGATTTGCTGCTGAATCGTAAGCCAAAAGATTTCGACGTGTGCACGAGCGCGCGCCCCGAGGACGTTCGTGCACTGTTTCGCAATTGCCGAATCATCGGTCGCCGCTTTCGTCTCGCGCACATTTTGTTCAGCGGCGGCAAAGTCATCGAGGTCGCAACCTTTCGTCGCAGTCCGCAAACCGAAGGACCCGACGACGACGTCGACGACGATCTTTTGATCCGCAGCGACAACGTTTTTGGCGACGCACACGAAGACGCCATCCGCCGCGACTTCACCATCAACGCGCTCTTTTACGATTTGGATCGCAGCCAGGTTTTGGATTGGTGCGGCGGCATGCAAGACATCGAGCGCCGAGCCATTCGCACCATCGGCGATCCCGGCGTGCGCTTCCGCGAAGATCCGATCCGCATTTTGCGCGCGATCAAATTTGCGGCGCGCTTGGATCTCGGTATCGATCCCGACGTCTACGACGCGATGGTCAGCTATCGCGACGAATTGGCGAAAGCTGCCAGACCCCGTATTTTCGAGGAGATTTTGCGGTTGCTTCGCGGCGGCGCAGCGCACCGGTCGATGTTCCTCTTGTGGGAAACGGGCGCGATGTCGCTCATGCTTCCCGAGCTCTCGTCGTATTTGGACGACGTCGGCGCAACGGAAGAGGGCGCGTCGCGATTTTGGAAACGCCTCGACGCGATCGATCGCAAAACGAAAGAGCTCGGTCGTCCGCTCGACGACGTCGTGCTCGTCGCATCGATTCTGCGCGAGCCGCTCGACGAAGCGCGTGACGGCTCGTCGGACAAAGTTTCTGCGACATTCGAATTTCTCGAACCGATCGTCGCGCGCATCGCGTTGCCTCGTCGCATCGCGGACGCCGTTCGGCGCATCGTCGCCATCGTTCCGAAATTGGCGAAAGCGCAGCCCACTACCCTCGGTCGCGTCGCACGCGTGGATTACGCCGCCGCCGCGCTCGATTTGTGGGAGCTCGATCTCATGGCTGCCGGAAAAAACACCGACGGCGTCGCCGATCTTCGATCGCAATTACCGCAAGCCGACGCATCGAACACTGCACCTCGTCGAGCTCCGCGACGCGGCCGGCGTCGTCACAGCCCTTAGGCCTAGACGCCTTCGCGTAGCTCGGCTTTTCTAGACGCCTTCGCGTAGCTCGGCTTTGATTGTTTTTTTTCGAAAATAAATCGAGGGGCAACATGCGTCGTGCGATTTTCTTCGGGGCTTTTTCGGCAGGTGCGTGCGCTCTCGCAGTTGCATGCGGTGGTGGCGACGACTCGAACGGATCGACGAGCAACGTCGATGCAGGAGCAGGAAACGACGCAACGACTTCCGGCGACGGCTCCCGGACGGGCGACGGATCGATCGCTTCGCGCGACGGCGGATTGCCGAGCGGGTGGCTTTACACGAGCGGAAATAAAATCTTCGTTTCGTCTGGCGGAGCGACCGACACCCAATGGATGGGTCGCGGGGTGAACATGGACGACCTGTTTTTGTGCGGTCACAACAGCAACTTCACCCAAACCGCGCCGACAGGTGAAGAGGCCCTCACATCGGTCGTCACGCATCTCATTTCGGATTGGAAGCCGACGTTCATTCGCGTTTCGCTGAGCATGAACACTTACGTGGCGCAGACCTGGATT
>JBDTFL010000672.1:0-3872 GCA_039937955.1 Polyangiaceae bacterium
CCAAACCGAGCGGATCGAAGCCGACCTCCTTGACGACGAGAAATTCGTTCACGCTCAAATCACTGGTAAAAAACCGGCGATTTCGCATGTCGAGCAAGCGCTCGCGCGCGTGCTGCGGAAGATCTGCGGCCGGCGCTTGATCAGGATGTTGCTCGATGCCATGCGCCGCCCACTCGGGATGTTGCTGTTGATAGTTGGCCGGCACCTGCTGCGCGACCTGGGGCTGTTGCGGATAGCCGGCTTGCCCGGGATTAGGTTGTCCGGGATTGCGAGGTCCTTGGGTCATTCGCCTTCCCCCGCGCTCTCTTCCATTTTCTTGGCGAGCTCTTCGAGCTTTTTGGATTCGTCTTCTTCGCCTTCGATGAAGTCGCCGCGTTTCTTTTTTCCGAGCTTCATCATTCCCAATACCAAAGGTGGAACATTGGCCTGATGCGGCGGCTTGAAATCCGGAATGCGACGCACTGCGGTTCCGAACCAGCTCACGTCGACATCCAAATCGTTGAGCTCGCATTTCTCGAAACCGCACGGCACCTCTTTCGCCGTGACCTTGATGTCGGAGCCGACGACGAACTCCGCGCCGAATTTCTCGGCTTGCGCGGTAATGCTTCGTTCCACGGAAATTCGAGCCTTTTCGATGGCGTCGTGCGCGCTCGTGATTTCGCCGCCCGGCGTCCAGAGTCCGTTCCCCATGACGTGCCACACGTGGTAGCGACAAAAATCGAACGGAAATCCGCAGGGCTCGAAGCCTTCGCGCGCGAGTGCCCAGAAGTCTTGACCATTGAGATCGGTGATGACCGGTGTGTTGTCCGCGTGGACGATCCACGGTGCGCGAATGGCCGTGCCGACCACGGTGAACTCGATGACCTCGTCGCCGTCGTCTCCGCCTTTGCCGTGTGAGCCGACCGTGATGAGCCGCTCTTGAAGACGAACACCGATGACTGCGTCGGCGCGGACGATCTGCGCTTCTTGGAACAAACGGGAAAGTGCGCGGCGGCGCGAGTCGCGGTGCGCTTCCGAGATCTGTCGAATTTCGCCGGTCTTGCCCTTGTAGTCGGGGATTTTTCCGATGTGGTAAATCGAGCTCCCCATGACCTGCGAGATGACCTCTGCTCGGATCTCACGGGTGAGCAAGAATTCATTGACACTAAGGTCGCTGGTAAAAAGCTTGTGGGTGGATTCATCGGCGAGGCGCTCCTTCGCGCGCGTCGGTAATCCGCCTTGCGAGATCGAGTGAAGGCTCGACCTCAAGTCGATTTGGCTGGTGGGCGCGCGCATCAGTCGTTCACCGTAAGAACGAGCGAAGGCGTGGGAATTTGGTGGTTTTGCGAGATCGCCGTGACTGCCGTGCCGACCGCGCTGAACTCCAAAATGTGCGAGCCCCACGTGTGATTCGATTCGTCGATGGTGACGCCGACCACGCCTTCTGCGCCCAAGGCAAGGGCCTCGGCCTGCATGCGTTCCATCGCGAGCTCGCGTGCGTCGTAGAGCGCCTGCGTGTAATTCGGCAGCTCCATATTCTGCGTCGCGGTGGACAGCCATTGGATAAGACCTTGATGCGCGATGTGATAGACGCAGTTGCCCATCACGAAGCCGACGGGCCGATATCCCGCGCGCAGGATGGTCCAAAAATCCTGACCACTTAGGTCACTCGTAAAAGGCTTACCATTAGGGGCACGATAGCCGGCGGTACCTTGCGCATGGCGAACGCCGGTGCCGATCGCGAGGAACTCGACGACGTCGCTTCCCCAAGCGTGGATGTTCACCTCGAGCCGCACGCCGATGATGCCGTCCGCGCCGAGCGCGTCGGCTTCTTCTTCCATGCGGGTCATGGCCAGCTCACGCGCGTGATAGAGCGCCTGCGTGAGCGTGGTCATTTCCATGTTTTTCCCCCAGCGCGCGAGCTGCATGCCGATGTGATAAATCGACGAGCCCATCACCAGCCCGAGCGGCTGAAAGCCCACGTCGCGCACCAACAAAAATTCGTTCACGCTCAAATCGCTCGTGAAAAAATGCTGTTGCCGCATGAGCGCGAGACGCTCGCGTGCGTGCACCGGAAGGTCGGCGGCGGGCGCCTGATTCGGCGGGATGAACGGCTGATCGTGCGGTGCCTGCGGTCCATGAGGCGGCGGCTGATTCTGGCTCATCGTTTTTTCGGAGCTCCGTTGGATCGTTGTAGCCCGACCACTCTACGCGTAACCTCAGGGAGAAATGCAGCTCGAAAAGTGCCAAAATTGTGGTGCCGAAATTCTGCCCGGATCGGACGGCCGAACCGGCGCATGTGGCTATTGTCATTCGAAGACCGTCGGAGCCATCGACCCTGGCGCGCTCGCGGCCACGCTCGGCCGGGAGATGAACGACATCCACGCGTTCGTCACGAAGCTCGCGGACACATTGGAGTCGAGCTTTCCCGACATGACCAACGTCGAGCGCACGGGCCTCTTCACCAAGCACGTCAGCAAAATCGAGATCACCACCAACCCGATGATCTTCAAGCTCGAGGTTCACGGCTCACACGTGACCGCGCACAAAACGCGCGCATCCCGCGGAATTTCGCTCAAAAACGAGACCATCCCGGTGGCGCAGTGGGTTTCGGAATTGTCGCAAGCGCTCGCGCAGCTCGCGAATGAAAGCGAAGCCGCGCATCGCGCGCTCGGAAAAATTATTTGAGCTAGACGCGCCGCGGTGGGGAGCAAGCTATGGGATGCGTTCTAGTTGCAGGCGTCGTCGTTGTCGTTGATGCCTACGCGACACCCGGGGGCTCCGCAGTTCCGCACCACAGTCGCGGTACCGTCGGGATTGCAGATGTAGAGCGTGTCGGGATCAATCCCGATTTTGTCACCACCACAATATTCGCCGCCGATGAAACACGGGCTGCAAAGCGACATCGTCTCGGGCGGCGGGACCGAGCTCTGTTGCGTGACGCAACCGTACTGACAATCTTCGACCTTCATTTCCGCGTGCGTTTCGTCGCATCGATAAAGCGCCGAGCTCGCAACGCCGGTCGGCCCGCCCCTCCCACACGACGTAACGCCGGGCGTGCATGCGTCGGCATCGGCGTCTCCCGCGTCGGCGAGGATGGGACCTCCGCCGGTGTCGCCGGAGCTCGCATCGTGACCCGCGTCGTGAATGTTCGCATTCGCGCCGCCGTCGGTGAGCCCATCGAACGTGCTGATGAGCGAGCATGCGCTCGTCACCACGCACGCTGCGAGACCGGCGGCTATCGACGCAAAACGGATGCGTTCACGAATCGCCCTGCCTATGCGACGTTCGGGAGCATGTGCCTTGTGGTTCACTAGGCATTCATCTTCGCACAATCACTTGCAGTCGTCGTCACGGCCGTCGCGCACCTGGCAGCCGTTTTTGCAGCTGTCGATCAGAGTCGTCGTGCCGCTCGCGTTGCAACGGTAAAGGTCGTTTTTGTTTCCGCCGATTTTGTCGCCGCCGCAGTAATAACCGCCGGAAACGCAGTCGTTCGTGGTTCCGCCGGACTCGCTGCCGAGCTTCTTCAAGTGGTACCAGCCGTAAGCTGCGACCCAAACGGTGTGCGGGCGCGATGCCTTCTCGAGATGACCGACATAGTTGTCATCGATGACGTAGATCGTTTTTCCTTCGACGTGATCGACCGACGCGACGTGTCCGTAGTCTTCACCAGCCGGCGGTCCGTACACGATCATGTCGTACGTCTGCGGAAGATGATGACCATCATTCGGGATGCGCTCCCATTCCGACGCCGGCGGACGGCTCGCTTCGTCCATCCACAAATCGCATGCACCGCCCGCACGACATGCGCCGCTGCCGCCCGACGAATGCGGAACGGTTGCGTCGAAGCGATTGCGATAAAAATTCTGGACGGCGGCGTAGCACTGCTCGCC
>JBDTFL010000673.1:0-3609 GCA_039937955.1 Polyangiaceae bacterium
CCCCGACGCGCCGGTGAAGAGCGCAGTGAATTTCGGCGGCCTCGTCACGTGGAAAAAGATTCATCCGGCGCTGCGCATCGCGTTCGCATCGACGCGCGTGGTGGGGAACGTGCACTTGAAGCACACGCGCACCATCGCGGGTCTCGCGTTGCCGCTGCTCATCAAGCACGCACCCAAATTACTTGCAATCTACATGAATACGACGAGCACCGACACGACCAACGCCGCGACAATGGTGCAGACCGTGGAAGATCCGGTCACGCATGTGAACGTCGACATCGCGCATTGGCTCAAAGATCGTGAGCTCACGATGCGCGGAGTGAACGTGTCGCGCGCGCTCGGTGAGATGACCTATCCGCATATGACGGTGCTCGCGCGAAACGATGGCATCGTCCCCGCCGAAACGGCGCGGGCGCTCTACGAGGACATCGGGTCGACCGACAAAGAAATCCTGGAGGTCGGGAGCGTCGATCATCCGATGGCGCACGCCGATCTATTTTTGGCGACGGGTGCTCAAGAGCTGATTTTTCAGCCTCTTTCGGAGTTTTTGCTGAGCCACGCGGCGCCGAAAAAATAGACTTTTCTCCTTCGAGGGTAGAATTTTCGAACTACGCCGTAAATGTCGTGCGAGGCCCTCCTTGCATTCCAAACGTCGCTTTTCCTTTCGCTCTGCTCTTTTCTTCTCGGCGCTTTCGATGTCGATCGGCGCATTGGCGTTCGCATGCGGCGGCGTTTCACCCGACGCCGACGGCTTGGTGAACGGCGACGGCAGCGGCAGTGACGGCGGAAGCAAAGACGGGTCGTCGTCGTCCAAACGGGACAGCGGAAGCAGCACGAAAAAGGATGCAGGATGCACGGGCATCGGTTGCAACGTCGTCGACTGCAGCGGAGCGGCGGACACCACGATCAGCGGAATCGCGTACGCGCCGAACGGAACGACGCCGCTCTTCAACGTCATCGTGTTCGTTCCGAGCGCGACGACGAAGCTGCCACCGCTCGCGGAGGGCGTGAGCTGCGATCAATGCGGCAAGGTCGAAGGCGATCCGGTCACGAGCACTACGACCGACGGCACCGGACATTTCACGCTTCATCACGTTCCGCCCGGAACGTCGATCCCCGTGGTTTTTCAGCTCGGAAAGTGGCGCCGCGAAATCTACGTTTCGACCGTCACGAAATGCGTCGATAACCCGATCAAAGACGCGAACCTCTCACGATTGCCGAAAAATCAGAGCGAAGGTGACATGCCGCACATCGCGATCACGACGGGAACGTGCGATTCGACGGCGTGCCTTCTGCCGAAGCTCGGCATCGACTCCGCAGAATTCGGAACCGCCGCCGACGTCGACACGAAGAAAATTATTTTCTACGCGGCCAGTGGCGCTGCGGCACCGGCCGGAGCCGCCACCGCGCAATCGTTATGGAGCGACGAAACGCAGCTGAAGAAATTCGACGCGGTGATCCTCGGCTGCAATTGCTCCGAGGATCCGGCGCAGAGCCCGGATGCGGGCGCGGGTCCGATGCTGTCGGGCATGGCGGATTATCTCGCGCAGGGCGGACGCACGCTGTCGCTCGACTTCCAATATCCGTGGATCGAATACGGCACGATGCCGCAGCCCACCACGATGCAGAGCTTCATCGGCGGCGCGCCGGTATTGTTCAGTGAATCCTTTTCGATCGACGACTCGACAGCGAAAGGTGCCGCCGCGAAGCTATGGCTGACCACCGCGGATCCGACGAAGTCGTATACGGGCGGCGCGGTCTCGCTTGGAACGACGTTCGAAAATTTCGGACACGTCGACCCGACGCTCGCGCAAGGTTGGGTAACGAGCAGCGCCCACGACGTCGTGATGAGCTACACCGCTCCACTCTCGAAACCGGCGGCGCAGCGTTGCGGAAAGATGATGTACTTCGACGGCCATCTCACGAACAACGGAACCGTCGACAGCACGTTCCCCGCGGCGTGTGGCACCGGCTTCTCGCAGGAGCAGATGCTTTACACGTTCTTTTTCATGGACCTGTTCTCGTGTGTGCAGGACGACACCGGCGCGATCGTGGCGCCATAATACGGCTATTTTTACGGCGTTTCATGACGCTGTGACTCCGCGGCGCACAATTGAAATCGCAAGCTCGGATGCAAACGGAAGACAAGTAGGACCCAAAGTGCGGGATGCGCGGCCATAGGAAGGTCGTGCTCACCGTTTTGCGCTAAAGTCTTAGGAGTGGCGGATGTCGCGCCGCTGGAGGCTGGGTCCCCGATGCAACGACAACGACGTTCTCCGTTCCTCACTTTTGGCATCGTCGGCGCTTCGGCGCTTCTGGTCGCATCACTCGCTGCGGCGTGTGGCGGTCCGAATCGCGACAGCGGCTTCGACACCGGCGGCGATGGAAGCTCCAACGGCGAAGGCGGCGGATTCGGAATCAAAGGGAGCGGCGAAGGCGGCCCATGTACCGGCATCGCGTGCAACGTCGCGCAATGCGGAAGCGCGCCCGACACGACGATCAGCGGCACGGTGTTCGCGCCGAACGGAACGCTGCCGCTCTACAACGTGATCGTCTACGTCCCCAACTCGCCGATCAGCCCGTTCACCAATGGTGTGTCGTGTGACACGTGCGGGCAGGTCTCAGGAAATCCCGTCACGAGCACGGTAAGCAATCCAGACGGTACGTTCAAGCTCACCGGCGTTCCCAACGGCGCCAATATTCCGCTCGTATTTCAAGTCGGAAAATGGCGTCGCCAGGTCACGATCAGCAACGTGGCCAAGTGCGCGGACAACCCCATCGCCGATCCGAACATGGAGCGCTTGCCGAAAAATCACACGGAAGGCGACATGCCCAACATCGCCATCTCGACCGGCTCGTACGACAGCATCGCGTGCGTGCTCCCGAAGATGGGAATCGATTCATCCGAGTTCGGGATTCAGTCCGATTACGGCTCGAAGAAGATCATTTTTTATCAAGGCAACACAGGCGGCGGGCCCTCCATCAACAACAGCATCACACCCGCGCAAAACCTTTGGAGCGATATCAACGAGCTCAAGAAATACGACCTTACGATCCTCTCGTGTGAAGGCGACGAAGAGCTCAGCGACAAGCCGTCGCCCGATCAAGCAACGATGTACAATTACCTGGAAGCAGGCGGCCGAACGTTCGAGACCGACTTCATGTACACGTGGATTTCCGACGGACCGACACCGTTGCCCACACTCATGACCGGATTCACCGGCGGCGCGCCGTTCGAGAGCAAGCATGTCGTGTACAGCGTCGACACATCATTCCCCAAGGGCGTAGCGCTCGACGCATGGCTACAAGTCGTGGGTCGCGGCGGTACGGCAACGACCGGTCAAATCGATTTGGGCGCCGACGTTTTCTATAATTTTTCTCGCGTGAACACCGCCCTGGGTCAGCGCTGGGTTTACGGCGACACGGACAAGATCATTTCGTTCACCGCGCCGCTCGATCAACCGGAAGCGAGCCGCTGCGGCAAGTCGTACTTCATGGACGTGCACGTGTCGGTGCCGTCGGTCGCGGGCGGCGACGAGGATGTCGACACCACCTTCCCCACGAGCTGCAATAGCAAGCCGCTCACTTCTCAAGAGAAGGCGATGGTCT
>JBDTFL010000674.1:0-5814 GCA_039937955.1 Polyangiaceae bacterium
GTAAATAACGGGCTATTTCCGATTTGCATTTCGTATTGCAGCGCACGCTCTTCGACGTCGGTCTGCACGAACAGCTCGCCCTTCGGTTCGAGGAGGCGCGCGATCTGTTCCAAAAACGTGTCGCCCATCACGAGACGTTTCGTGTGCCGCTTCTTCCACCACGGATCCGGAAAATGCAGATACGCGCGACGCAAGGATCCGTCGGGACCCAAACGCGGAAAGGCGAGCAACGCATTTTCGGCGAACACGCGCGCTCGTGATGCGAGGCCATGCTTTGCCAAACGCTCGTCGACGATGGTCGCCCACTTTCGTTTGATCTCGAGACCGATGATGCCGATTCGCGCGTCGGCTTGCGCGCGCTCCAACATGAAACCGCCGCGCCCGGGACCGACCTCGAGCTCGATCCATTCTCCAATAACGAGCGAGGTGAGGAGCACCGAATCACCCTCCGGAATGCGCGGCGCGTGCGCATAGCTTTTCGGCTTCGGGGTCGGCGGTTTGATCGGAAGCGGGGTCGTCATCATGAACACGGGTGCTGTGAGAGGAGGGCACGCTTGTCATAGGAGGGGCGGATGGCGTCAAGCGCGTCTTGTCGGTAATTTGCGGCGATTCACGATCGACCGGAAATAAAAGGCTGAACGGATACGCTGGCACGAGCATCGCTATGGCGCCCTTCATGTCACGCCCCGATTGGACGAAGCTTGCAGTGCTTTCAACATTCGGCGCGTCTGCACTTTGGGCGCTGCTCGGTTGCAATCCGGAGACGCCGTATCGCTACACCGCGCTCACTCCGGCGGCGCGCCCGATTCCATGGGACGGCCGCGCAGCGAAGGGCGGCGAGGTGCGCATCGAAGGCGCGCTTTCGAAAGACACGGTTTATCAAAAAGCATTTCCGCAAATTCACGACACCGCGCTGAACGTGCCGGAGATGACCGCAGAAGGATCGATCTCGATCGCGCCGATCAAGGGCTTCGAAATCGGCGTTCGCGGATCGTATGCGGCGTACGCGTGGTCGCAGCCGAGCATCGACGGCACCGAGCCGCTCCCGAGTCATCCGGCGGTTTGGGGAATTGGTCCAGAAGCCAAAGGCACCATCAACATCGACAAAAATAGGCGATTTGCGATCGGCATCGCCGGCAACTTCATGCGCTACGAAACGCCGTATGCCGAGTGGTCGCTCACTGGACCGGGCACCGCGAACTTACAAGCCACGCCGTGCGCTGGGCCGACGCCGACGTGCACCATCGATCCGCAAACGCTCGGCAGTGCGCACTACAATTTGTTCGCCGAAAAAAGCGAGGGTCACTACACGGTGACGCTCGGCGTCTACCCGAGCTTCGACTTCACCGGCGACGGCGAGTACGGACACATTTTCGGCGTGCTGGCCGGCACGACCGGTTTCGAAAACGACGGCTTCACCGACAAAGCGCAAAACGGCAGCACGCTCACCGCATTCTTGTTCATTCCGATCGTCGGCGTCGGCTACGGCATCGACATCAATCCGGTGCGTGCGTCGTTCATGATTTACGACCCGCTCACGACGTACGGAAGCCCGGTCTATTACGGACCGTCGGCGATGGGCACGATCGGATTCGACATCGATTTGTGGGACTCGAGCACGAACAACGATTCACATCGAGGGAAACACACGAACGTGCAGGATCCACCGCCACCTGCAACTGCACCGGCGCAAACGCCAACACCCACCGCAGCACCGCCCGAAATCTTGATTTCACCGCCACCGGCGAATGACGACGATGACGACGATCACGCTGAAAAATCGACGGATCAGCCCGGTGTGTACACTGCACATTGAACGCAGGTCGAAGATCGCTTGACCGAAGCGGCGCGCGTCGGTTCTCGTGCATGCACACATGTTGCGCGGAAATAAATGGATCGCTCACGCGCCGATCGCGATCACGGTTTTGGTCATCGCAGTCGCGACGATTCGATCCGTAACGTCGCTGCTCGGTCATGCGGGCGCCGTGCTCGACGACTCGTACATCCATTTTCAGTACGCGCGCGCGATCGCCGAAGGACATCCGCTCCGTTATCAAGCTGGCGAGCCGATTTCGACGGGAGCGACCAGCGCGCTGTGGCCCATCCTCCTCGCGCCGTTTTATTTGATCGGATTTCACGGCGAGGCTCTGGTGTGGATCGCGTGGCTCTTGTCGTTCGCGGCGCTCGGTCTGCTCGCACACGAAGCGATTGCTATGACGAAGCCGCTCGCCGGAAATGCAGCAGCGGCAGGCGCGGGCGCGATGGTGCTGCTGTTCGGTGGTCACATTTGGTGTGCGGCCAGCGGAATGGAAGTCGTTCCGTTTGCCTGGGTGATGACCCGCACGCTTCGCAAAGCCGCCGAGTGGAGCGAAAAAAAACGCGAAGGTAACGGTCCGAATTCGAATCGTGATTTTTGGCAGCTCGTCGTTTTGGGATGGGCGAGCTTCTTATTTCGTCCGGAGGGCGCGATCGCGGTAGTGGTCGTTGCGCTTGTTTTTGCGGTGTATTCGCGATCGCCGAAGCTCGCGTTCCGAGCACGCGACGTTGCCATTGCGATCGCCGTCCCCGTCGCGACGTTGTTTTTTCTACGGCTCGCCACGGGTCATGCGTCGACCAGCACCGCGTCGGTGAAGTTGCTCTGGGGAAATCCGTATTACGCGGGCGCGGCTTTCACCGAAGCGCTGGTCGGAAACGTGCGCGTGTTTTTCGGAACGCTTCTCGAAGGGCAAGTGTGGTCAGCGGAGTTCATTCCTGCCGGCGCGTTGCCGTTTGCCGTCGCGGGCCTGATTGCCACTGCGCTTTTGGGTCAGCAACAAAAGAAGCCGCTGCGCGCGGCGCTCGTCATTTTGTTCGCGCTCACGATGCTCGCGCCCTGTGCGTACGTGACGTTTCTTTGGAATCGTCTGCGTTACCTCTGGCCGTTTGCGACGGGTTGGCTGATTGGTCTCGCGTGTCTCGCGCGCGTCGCTGGCGATTTCTTGTCGATGCTCAAACCGAGCTGGCGAATCGCAACGCCGCTGATCGCAGGGATTTTTGCGGGTGTTTTCGGATCGAAGATCACGGGCGTCATCGACGACGTCGCCAATTCCGCAAGCGGAATCGATCGCCAACACGTGTTGCTCGGCAAGTGGGCGAAAGAAAATATTCCGGCCGGCGCGCGCATCGGCGTGAACGACACCGGCGCCATCGCGTATTTCGGAGACCATCCAACGTTCGACGTCGTTGGCCTCACGACGCCCGGCGAAGGAAAATATTGGGTGGCGGGCGCCGGCTCGCGTTTCGAGCATTACGAAAGGCTGCACGAAATTTCTCCGGACCGGCTCCCGAGCTACTTCATCGTGTACCCACAATGGATGGCATGCGATGCCGTGCTCGGGCCCGAGATTTTCGAAGCGACCGTCACCGACGCGACGATCTTGGGCGGACAAACGATGGGGGTGTACACGGCCAACTACGCGCTGCTCGGATCCGGTGAGGTCTCATGGACTGCGCCGAGCGAAAAATATTTCGACTACCTCGACGTTGCCGATCTCGAGAGCGAGGCCGCGCACGATTATCAATTGCTCGGCGCGCACGACGGCGAGCAAACCGTGCGAACGAGCCTCACGCCCGACGGTCGCACCGTGGCCGACGGCGGAAGAACCAATCGCCTCCACGAAAAATTCACCGCGACGATTGTCGGTGGCGCGAATCGCAAAGCGATCGTGCGTCTCGAATCCGAGCACGCCGCGCATATTACGATGCTCCTGAACGACCGAGAAATTGGCTCGATTTCGGATCTGGGCGGCGGTGAATGCGAAGAGCTTACGTTCGACGTTCCAGACGGCGTGGACTACGGCGACCGCGCGGACGTGGAATTGCGCGCCGACGACTACGTCACAACCTTTCACTATTATTTCTACGTCGACCCATCTGGCCCGAGTCGGAGCCCGCGTGTCATGCCACCAAGTATCGAGTGATCATGTCGCTGATCTCGTCGATGAACTCCAAGTCTTCGAGCTGATCTGGCGCACGAAGCACCGTCCACAAAGTCGTGCCGCGCACCGCGAGCAACGCAGCGCGCGCAGCAAGCTTCACGTTCTTGCGACGAATTTGGTGCGCGTGATTGCTGAGAAAAGCCTCCACGAGTTGCTGCGCCTGCTCCTCGAAGCCGTCGAGGCGATCGGCCGCATCCATTCGCTGCATCTGCTCGATGAGCACGCGATGCAGCTTCGGGTTCACCCGATGTGCCGCGAACGCCGCGTGGATGACCGACCGCACCGACTCCGCGATGGTCGATGTTTCGGTCGAGGCGGCATACGTGGACGCGAGCACCTCGAGCATCGTCGCCATGTGACGATCGATGAGCGCTGTGATGATCGATTCTTTGCTCGGAAAATATTGGTAGAGCGAGCCGATACTCACACCTGCCACCTCCGCGATCTTGTTGGTGGTGGTTTTTTCGTAGCCGTAACGAACGAGCACGCGCTTGGTTGCGGCTACGATCGCCTCCACGGTTTCTTGGGCGCGCGGCTGCGTAGGCAGTTTTCGCGGTTGGGTCTTCGTCGTTTTGTGAGCAAGCCGCGGCACGAAGATCAATGTGAGCTAAAACTCACATATTGTCAATTCGACCCGATAATTTACGGTAAATTCCCGGTTCCATACGAAACGCGAATGCGAGTAGTAAATATGAGTGCGTGCTCACATATTGTTTGTCGAGGGCACGTCATGACCAATCCTTTGAAGACGATTCGCATGCTTCGTTCGTTCTGGCTTCTGTCGCAGGACCCGAATCGCCTCGAGCAGGTATTCGAGATCGGCGACACGGGTGAGAACCAAAGGATCTTCGCGGAGGTTGCCGCCTTCGTGAGCCAGGATCCGCAAGGCGCGCGTGCTTTTCGCGAGATGCCGCGCATCGGCAATATCGATTTGCAAGAGCTCGTGAAGCTTCCGGAAGGAACGCTCGGTCGCGTGTTTGCCGATCACATGATCGCGAACGGCCTCGATCCGAAAGCGATTCCGGTCCCGCATGTCGCGCCGGGCGATCTCCGTTACGTGAAGGCGCATCTTCGTGAGACGCACGACGTGTGGCATGTGGTGACGGGCTTCAACACCGACGTTGCCGGCGAGATTGGCCTGCAGGCATTTTATCTCGCGCAGCTGCCGTCGCGTTTGTCGGCGGTGCTGATCGCAATGGCGTTCGTGCACTTGGCAACGAAGAACATGGACCCACGCGACGCGCTCGTCGGCGAGATCATGCGAGGCTTCGCGATCGGGAAGCGCGCAAAAATGTTTTTCGGATTTGAATGGGCGAAGCATTGGGCGACGCCCATCGCCGACGTCCGCAAGATGCTCGACGTCGTCCCCGATTTGGATGTCGCCGCGCTTCCGAAACAGCAGGCGTATTACGCAAAAACCGCCGAGGCTCGGACACCGAAAAAAGATCGGTATCGCAAAGTCTCGGCGGTCGATGCTGCAGCGTAAAACGCTCTGCGCGACCTTCGGAGCAGCGTGACTCGTGATTCACGAGGGGAAAAACAAGCTCATTCAGACGGCGTGAACATGAGCGGATACGTGACCTGCACAGTTCCACCTTGCGGCGCGGGGAATGTAATTCCGTAGAAGCTCTTCACGACGCACGCGCGCACCGCAGTGTCGGGGATGTCGCTCGCCGCCGAGTCACTCGACATCGAAACGTCGCCGTCGCGGCCGATGATGAAGCGAACTGCGACGCGCCCGGTGAGGCTCGGATTTCCGCGCAATCCGGTTTCGTAGCAATTGCGGAAGCGCCCCGCGTTCTGGCGCACGATTCGCTGAATGACCTCGGCGGGGATG
>JBDTFL010000675.1:0-3822 GCA_039937955.1 Polyangiaceae bacterium
GTTGAAAATGCTCACGGTGGTCGATAGCTCGTCGGTCCACGGATAGGTCACGCGTAGGCCCGTGTGATAAGCGGGTAAGCCGAAAAAGAGATTGGAGCGTGACCAGTTCCAGTTGTCCTTTACGGCGAAGGTCTCAAAACCGATGGGCGACGCGCACAGCCCGAGCTGAAAGAGGAGACCGCGGCCGACGGGCGCCTTGTACGTCACGTAAGCTTCTTGGAGATACTTCCAGAGCTCGGGCCCAGTCGCGTTGACGCTGCCGGTTCCCGAAAGTGCAGGCTCGCTCAAATAGGAGGTCGATGGAATCGCGCCGACTTGCAGCACAAGTCGCCCACCCACAGGACCGGCCTCGAAATTCGCTCCGAGCGCAGCGTTCTGAAGCGTGAAGGTGTTGTGACGATTGTCGAAGCCGCGATAGTTGGTAATGCCATTCGAGGGTCGGTTTAAGTTGTAGGCGTAATAGGCTTCAACGTAGCCAACCGGCGTGACGCTGAGAGCCGGTTTCGCAGCTTCAGCGGGCGGCTGCGGAGGTGGGCTCGCCGGAAGCGGTGCGCTGCCCGCGGGAGGCGCGCTCACCGTCGGCGCGCCGTCGTCTTCTGCACCCGCGTCAGCAGCGGCGGGCTGAGCGCCGGCCGATGACGACCACAAAAGGAGAAGCGCGACAGCGGGCGCGGCCGCAAGAGAAAATGAACGGAAGAACATGGCGATGCTCCTACTCCTCGAACGACGTTCTCAGAGAATGCTGCGTTGGAAGAACGAAGGCAGAAACGCGACCAGAATGATCGCAAGGGTGCCTTCGGTGCCAAACATCTCGTGCGCGCGCAAAGCAATGGCAACTCGGGCCACGCTCAGAAGCCACGTCACGCCCAGGACGTACACGAGCGTTCGGTCGGTGCTTCGAGGATCGATCGGACGTTCGTGCTCGAGTGGTTTCGCGACGCTTCGATGAAGATGCATGACGACTGTGAATGTGGCTCGTCCGAAATAAGAAAGAGATAAGGACGGCGGCGATCGGCATCAAGAAAAGATAAACAGGGCTGCGCAGCGTCCGAGCACGCGCGGCACTCCTGCTCATCTTTATGATTTCTTGATCTGCGCAGGCACCGAACAAACGGTTTCTTGAGGGCACGCTAGCTAGGTTTGTTTCGTGCCGTGGGCCCTCAGGCCCCAAGAGGAACCAACCATGATGGATCTCGTTTACGTCGCGCTCACCGTTGCGCTGTTCGGTCTCTCGTGGGGACTCGTGCGTCTCTGCGATCGCGTTTAGCGAGGAAAAATGCCTATTTTGTATGTCGTTGGCGGCGTCGTCTCGATCGCGCTGCTCGTCTATTTGTTCGTCGCACTCTTGAAGCCGGAGGCGTTTTCGTGAGCTGGCAAGGCTGGGCGCAGATCCTTCTTTTTCTCGTCTTGCTCGTCGCCGCGGTCAAGCCGCTCGGCACGTACATGGCGCGTGTCTATGAAGGCGAGCCGATATTTCTTGAGAAGATCTTCGGATGGCTCGAGCGCGCGCTCTACCGCGCGAGCGGGGTGCCTCGTGAAGATGCCGATCGCGAAATGAAGTGGACGACTTATGCGGCGGCGATGCTCCTCTTCAACGTCGCCGGCATCGTGGTGGTTTATGGAATTTTGCGGTTGCAAGGGCACTTGCCGCTGAACCCCGACGGCATGAGCGCCGTGTCGCCCGATCTCTCGTGGAACACCGCGGTCAGCTTCGTGACCAACACGAACTGGCAGAGCTACGGCGGCGAAACGACCATGAGCTACTTCACGCAGATGGTCGCGCTCTCCGTGCAGAACTTCGTCTGCGCGGCGTCGGGAATGGCGGTGATGGTCGCGCTCATTCGCGGCATCTCACGCAAGACGACATCGACGCTCGGAAACTTCTGGGTCGATCTCACACGCAGCACCCTCTACATCCTGCTGCCGCTCTCGATTTTGCTCGCGCTGATTTTCGTCACGCAAGGCGTCGTGCAAACGTTCGCTGGTGCGCATCACGTTGCGCTGCTCCAACAAATCACTGACGCGAACGGCAGCCCAATTACCGAGCAAATCCTCGCGATGGGACCAGTCGCTTCACAAGAAGCGATCAAGCAGCTCGGCACCAACGGCGGCGGATTTTTCAACGCGAACGCGGCGCACCCGTTCGAGAACCCGACCCCGCTGTCCAACTTCCTCAGCATCTACGCCTTGATGTTGATCCCAGCAGCGTTGACCTACACGTTCGGAAAAATGGTGAAGGACACGCGCCAGGGTTGGGCAGTCCTCGCCGCGATGTTCGTCGTGTGGCTTCCGCTGCTCTATCTGTGCGTCACTCAGGAGCAAGGTGGAAGCCACGCCCTGGCGTCGCTGCACATCGATCAGGCGGCAAGCGCGCTGCAGTCGGGCGGCAATATGGAAGGAAAAGAGACGCGCTTCGGCATCTCCGCTTCCGGTTTGTACGCGACGGCGACGACCGCAGTCTCCTGCGGCGCAGTCAACAGCATGCACGACTCCTTTACGCCCATGGGCGGGTTCGTTCCGCTGTTTCTGATTCAGCTCGGCGAGATCATCTTCGGCGGTGTCGGTGCCGGCATGTACGGGATGTTGATGTTCGCCGTCGTTGCCGTGTTCGTCGCAGGGCTGATGGTCGGACGCACGCCCGAGTACATCGGCAAAAAAATCGAGGCCAAAGAAATGAAAATGGCTTCGCTCGCGATTTTGGTCCCGTGCGCCAGCATCCTTATTTTTACGGCGATCGCGGTGGCAACCGAGGCCGGACGCAAAGGCCCTCTCAACACGGGACCACACGCCTTCAGTGAGATTCTCTACGCGTATTCCTCGGCGACGGGGAACAACGGCAGCGCCTTCGCCGGGCTCACTGCGAACACGCCGTTCTACAATACGACTCTCGGACTCGCGATGTTCTTCGGGCGCTTCTTCATCAAGATCCCCGTGCTCGCGCTCGCTGGCGGTCTCGCTCAAAAGAAAATCGTCCCCACTGGCGCCGGCACGCTCCCCACGCATACACCGCTGTTCATCGCGATGCTGGTCGGCGTCATCATCGTCGTCGGCGCATTGACCTTCATTCCTGCACTCGCGCTCGGTCCGTTCGTCGAGCAACTGTTGGCGCAATCGTAGATCGGCAATCCAAATGAATACCAACCAAGACGTCACGAAGAAAACCGCTTCGACTGCGCCGCTCGCTCCTGCGCCGTCGTCGACCCTCGAGCTTGGCGCCGGCATCGTCGCAACCACGAAGTCGAAGCCGAAGACCGAGGCACGTCCGCTTTTCGAGCCGGCGATCGTCAAGCGATCGATCATCGATGCATTCAAAAAGCTCGACCCGCGTCATCAGGTGAAAAATCCGGTGATGTTTGTTGTCGAGGTGGGCAGTGTGCTCACGACCGCGCTCTTCATTCAAGCCATGCTTGGCTACGGCGAAGCACCAACTGGCTTTATTTTAGGCATTTCCGTGTGGCTTTGGTTCACCGTGCTCTTTGCGAATTTTGCAGAGGCGATGGCAGAGGGGCGCGGCAAAGCGCAAGCCGACTCACTCCGCAAATCGCGCAAAGACATCCAAGCGAAACAGATTCACGAGCCCAAACGCACCGCGGCGGCGAGCTCGGTGCTCGCTTCGCAGCTGCGCAAAGGAGACTTCGTCATCGTCGAAGCGGGTGACACCGTCCCCGGCGATGGAGAGATCGTCGAAGGCGTGGCATCGGTCGATGAGAGCGCGATCACCGGCGAGAGCGCACCCGTGATCCGCGAGAGCGGCGGCGATCGCAGCGCGGTCACCGGCGGCACGCGCGTCTTGTCCGATTGGCTCATCATCAAAATCACCGC
>JBDTFL010000676.1:0-4186 GCA_039937955.1 Polyangiaceae bacterium
CACGCGGCAGCAAAACGACGACGGGCAAACCCTCCATTGCACCATAGGCAGCGAGCGCCGCGGACGTGTCGCCGGTGGATGCGCACGCGATCGCTTTTACGTTCAATGACTTGATGCGTAGCGCCCAATTCACGACGCTGACCAGCACCGTCATGCCGAGATCTTTGAACGAGCCCGAATGCGACGTGCCGCATTGCTTCACGTACAGCTCGTGAAAATCGTGCTCACGCGCAAAACGATCAGCGCGCACGAGCGGCGTCGCGCCTTCCATCGTCGAGACGATGTCGTTCTCGTCGAGCTCCGGAACGACCCATTCTTTTTTCCCCCAAACACCCGACGCGAGCGGATACGTGCCCGTGCGAAAGCGTTCGTCGAAAAGTTTTTTCCAATCCGCGGCGCTGGTCTGCGACAGCGCGTTCATGTCGTGACGAACGGCGAGCAAACCTCCGCACGAAGGGCAGCGATAGATCGCCTGCGTGAGCGGATAGCTTCTGTCTTTCTCAGCATCACATCCGGCGAAGCAAACGAAACGCGCGGCCAGATCGCCAAACGGGCTTGTTTTTCCCATGATTATTGCGGAACGACGCAGCGAAGCCCGCCGTTCGCGTCGGGTCTGCAGACTTGGCCCGGGCAGTCGGCGTCGGTGCAGCACACGTCGGTGCACGCTTTGGTTCCGACGGTGTCGCAGAGGTTCGAGAGGCAGTCGTCGTTCTTCGTGCAGCCGACGCCGAATGCTTTGTTGCCGCTACCGGTTCCGCCAGTGCAGCTCAGGAATCGATCGGGCGACGTGCTCAAACCATTTTCGATGCACGCCAGATTGACGCCTGAAACGTTGCCGCACGCGTTGCCGGCCGACGTGCAACACGGTTGGATGCATGTGCCGTCGCAGACGTCGCAGAGCGCAAGACATAGATCGCTGTTGCAGCGCGAGTTGCTGCTGCAATCCGAGTTGCCGCCCTGATGTCCGCTGCCCGGTGCGCCGCACGCGTATGCGCCGTGTCCGCCGACTTGTTGATACGTGCAGGCGGTGCCGTTCGTGCAGTCGGCGTCGACGCAGCATGTGTCAACGCACTTGCTGCCGGTGCACAAACCGGATCGGCAACCGGTGCCGTCGGTTCCGGTGCATGCAGCGCCGCCAGCTCCTGCACCCGGTGCCGCGCGTCCGATCGTCGATGCGTCCAAGCAGTAGCGACCCCCGGTGCCAGTCGCAGCGCAGACGAAACCGGTCGGGCAATTTTCGGATTTGCAGCAGGTCTGCGTACAAACCGAGGCGCTTTGCAATCCGCCGAGGATCGTCGAAAACGCACAAAAAAGACCGGTATCGCACGTCTCGTCGGACGCGCACGCTCCGCCGATTTTCGTTTTGGGTGCCGTGAGATCGACGCAAGCGTTCGTCTTCGCGTCACACGTCTTCGGGCTCGCGCAATTGGCGGTCGTGCATGGCGTGAGGCATTGCTTGGTGGCGGGCGCGCAGACTTGGCCGGTCGGGCAAACTTGATCCGGGTTGTCGATGATGCCGTCGCAGTCGTCGTCGATGCCGTTGCAAACTTCTGTCGCGCCAGGATGAATGTTCGGATCGTTGTCGTTGCAGTCGACGCCGCTCGGTTGGCCGGTGGCAGGATCGACGCGACCGCAAACCGTGTAGCCGTCTTGGTCGTGATCGCTCAGCGGTCCGTCGTCGACCTTGCCGTTGCAGTCGTTGTCGAAGCCGTCGCAGACGTCGGTCGTTGCGCACTTGGTGCAGCCCACGCCATCGCAAAAAGATCCGCTCGGGCATCCTGAAAGATCAGTGCCGGTGCACGTGAACCCTGGGATGGTGTCGGGCACGATCGCTTCGCAACCGCCGCCACACACTGCGGTCAGCAAAATCGAAATCGCCAGCAAAACAAGGACGATCGGCGATCGGAAGGTTTCGCTTTTGCGCATGATGATTAGAACGATCCTCCGAGGATCACGCCGCCGACGGTCGGCGCAATCCACGCGTCGTGCACCGCTGGCTGTTTTTTCGAGGTCGTCTTCGTGTCGTCTTTTGATCCGTCTGGCGCGTCGGTCGGTTGGGCGTTCGGATCGGTCGTCGCCGGATCACTCGACTTGGTCGGCTTCGAGTCGCGCGTGCGCACGAAATACAAAACCGCAGCGCCAATGGTCGCGACGCCGCCGACGATGAACGCAATGTCTGCGACGCGTGCCTCGGAGTGCGAATGGTCGGCTGACGTTTGCAAGCTCGCATACGAGCCGCTCGCGCCCGGACCCGTTCCTGCGACGAAGCCCGATGCCGGAGGTTTGTCCGAAAGCGCTTTCACACCAAACACCGTTCCTACCGCGAAGCCTGCCACAGCGATGGTCGCTGCGCCGATCGTGAATACGTCGATGCGACCGTGGCGCGTTTCACCCGGGGGCGGCGGCGGTGGCGGAGGCTGCTTTTGTTGTTGTTGCTGTTGTTGTTGGGCCGCTTGCGCTGCTCTCTGCGCGTCGAGCTCCTTTTTCGCGCCTTCCAGACGATGAATGGCCTCGTCGGCGCGCGCCTTTTCGGGCGCGGTGAGATCCAATTGCTCGTACTCGTGCGTGTATCTCAGCGCGTCGTCGATGGCGCCGACCTTCTCGCTCACCGTCGCCAAATTCAAAACGAGATCCTTCGCGGCCGGATCGAGCTCGTGCGCTTTTTCGAGCTCGCCGATCGCCTAGTGGTAGCTGCCGGCTTTGTAGAGGACTTTGGCGCGCTGAAAATGTTGCTCCGCCTGAAGCTGGCTCGACGTCATCTGTTTGGGCGCCGGCGTTTGCGCGTGAGCGAACGGCGCGACGCTGCACACGCACGTACCAATGACGATTGCCGTTAAGAGGGGCGCCGGGCGCAGAAGCAACAAAGCGCCTCAGTCTACTCGCGGATCCTGTCAGTTCAAAAGAACCGTATGACGAGAAGTGTAAGGCGCCGCGGGCTGGTTCGTTCTGTCTGAAGAGGACACGAAATGCTCAATTTTCCGGCAGCTCAGCGATTCCGTAGCTCCAAACGCTCGACGCGCGTCACCGCCTTCGCGGTCTTTTTTTTGGCGTTGACCATCCCGGCGAGCGCACACGCCGACAGCGCCACGGTATCGGTCGGCGATCCCGATCGGTTTGCGCCGCCCCCGCACTCCAACCCGATCGTGGTCGTTCGTGACGATCAACGCGAGCGCGACGAGCGATCATTCGACGATTCGCCGCCGCCGTCGCACGACATTTATCGATCGCCTTTCCGTTTGAACGTCGGACCAGTCGCCGCAACGAGCGGTCGTGGTCTCGGGCTCGGTGTTGGTGTCGCCGCCGATTTCGGAACTGGAACCGTCGGTGCGCGCATTTCAGGTGCGTGGGCGCGTGGCGAAAATTCGAGCAGCTCGGACGCGCAATCCGCTTCATCACAAGGCGATCTCGGAACTGGGCTCGGGCAATACACCGGCGAGCTCACGCTCGATTTCCACAAACGCGGTCCCGTGCATCCGGTCTTCGGTGTCGGCTTCGGTCTCGCGCACGTGAACAATGCGGCAGGCGGAGGAAATGCGGGCATCGGAATCGCGCGGCTCGGCGTCGAGTATTCGCTCGGTCTCGACGATGCCGACGTGCGCTTGGGCGCCGGCATCACGGGCGTGCTCGCTGGACCCGAAGACAAAGAGGTCGAAAATTTGCGCGGCTACGCCTTGATCGGCGGGCAAATCGCCATCGGATTTTGATTCGCGCGCAGCGGCCTGACGACTAACGTCGCGGTGTGAACGCGGGCGCTGCGAAAAAGTCGAGCAACGCTCAGGCGAGAAAATGGGGCCGGCTCCTCATCCCGCTCTTTTTCGCGAGCGCGTTTTGGCTCAATCAAGGCGTTCCGCGTGCGCGGTTTCTCGCGATGCTGGAGACCATCAAGGCGGATCCTTCGCATCATGTCGTGATGACCGCGTGGTACCCGCTCGCGTTTTTGTATCACCGCGCGATCGACGAGCAGATGTACTTCGAGCTGTCGGGCGCGATGCTCGGGCGCGGCGCGAATCCGGATTTCATGCACGAAGTGCGCGGAAAAGTGCCCCCTCCGTTCGATCGCGAGCTTCCTGCGGCCGACGGGAAATTCCATGCACCCTACACGGAAATTCCGCTCGAGTATCCGCCAGCCGCCGTTCCGCTGATTTTACTTCCGCGGCTGCTCACGAACGATTTTCAAACCTATGCG
>JBDTFL010000677.1:0-8028 GCA_039937955.1 Polyangiaceae bacterium
CCACGATCTCGAGGAGCGTAAAACCCCTATTTTTAAAGGCTGAAGCCGAGCTACGCGCAGGCGTGCAGAAATCTTCCGATCGGCGCGATTGCATTGGTTCCATCACGGGCCGCTCTTCTGCAACGGACTCGCTGCGGTGCTCGCTGGTGACGTCGTGGATGCGCCGCTGCTCGACCTGCCGGCTGGTGAGACGCCGCCGTCTGCGCCGCCTGCCAAACCCGGGACGAAACCGGCGAGCGCAGGGTTGGTGATGTACTCGACGAACTCGAGGCTGCGAGGAACGACGCCTTCGGTCCAGCGCACAGTGACTGTCACGCGACGGATCGCGGCCTCGAAGAGCAACTTCAATTGCGGGTACAAAAACGACATCACCATTCCGATGAGGCCTGCCGCACCTTGTCCACCGGTCGCTTGCGTGAGTTGCGCGCCGAGCCCTTGAAGGCCGGTGCCACCATCGAAATTGAGCGCGCCGCCCGTACCGAGCGGATTGTTGATGAGCCCTCCGGGTGCACCGCTCGCCACGCCTGCTGCAGCTTGCGCAGATCCGAGCGCGAGAGCCGCACCACCCTCCAATGAATTTTGAGGAGGGATCGGCATGATGATTTTTTCGACGCGCGTGTCGCAGCGAAATTTTCCGGAGTCGTCGCCGCAGCACGGTTGGTCCGGATCGATCGAGTCGAGCGGCGGATAACCGAGCTTCAACATTTTCTCTTCGGTCTCGGTGATCTTGCAGCGCCCATAGTTGACGGCGTTGCCCATGTTCGCCGCACGACGATTGCTGGCGGCGAGCCCGCCTTGCGCGGACAGAATCACGCTGAGCGCGAGACCCAAAATCGCGACTGCGACCATGACCTCGAGGAGCGAAAATGCCCGGGCGTTCTGGACGCCTGCGCGTAGCTCGGCTTTTTTAAAGCATATTCGTCTCTTCCAAATGATTAGGGGTCGCATCAGAACGTCCCCGGATCGCGGCGGTCCGATGCCGATACGTCGTCTACCGGCAACACGAGATCGATCGAGCCCGGCTTCACGGTCACTTTGCCGGTGAGCGGTGCGACCATCAGCGAGAACGTGCCCTCGTTTTCGGTGTTGCAGACTTCCTGTTTGTCGACGGTGTGCAAGATGCACGTCTGGATCGACGCGCGCTCCGTTTCTCCCCCCGGCCAAAAGTACAAATATGCGCGACCCTTGGTGATGGGCAGGTCGTCGTGTGAGGTCTGCACGGATCGAAAACGAATGCCGCTCGGCAGCGGTTTGGAGAGAACGGCGCTGTTCGGTTTCTCCGGCGACGTCGCGATGATGTGAAAGTGGGGACGCGGTACGCGTGGACCTTTGAGGATGCGGTCGCCTTCCTCGATGGC
This sequence comes from Polyangiaceae bacterium, assembly GCA_039937955.1. Lineage (GTDB taxonomy): Bacteria > Myxococcota_A > Polyangia > Polyangiales > Polyangiaceae > JAICXU01. The sequence continues at coordinate 1,359 of JBDTFL010000677.1, forward strand.
CGCTTGCTCTGCGGCGGTCGCTGGGTCTGCGCCGCCGGTTCCGGTCTTGTCTCCGACCTTTGCGTAAAACGGCGCGTCGGCTTCCTCGAGCCAGAGCTTCGAGTTGTCGATGTCGAGCACCATGCGAACATTTTTCGACGTGGCATTTGCGCGCGTGAAGCCGACCCGAACGGCGCCCGTGACGAGCGTTGCCGATTGTCGCAGACGCGCACTTGCGACTTGTCCGCCGCCGACTGCAATGCCGCCAATCAAGATGACGGCGATGGCCATGACGATCAAAACTTCGATTAGCGTCATCGCGCGCTCGCCGATGCGAGAAAGTAGCGAACGCGAATTACGCTTGTTTTCAGCCGATATTTCGTATTTCGACGGCGCTTCGCATGACGTTCCCAGGGCGCGCCGAAATGGGGCGCGCATCGCGAGAACGACAGTGCGAATCGTTGGAATCATGTGGAATCAGTTGTTGGTCGGCTGCTCGTCAGGCGGGAAATGGATGTCGTCCGGTGTGCCTTCTTTTTTGTCGGGGCCGGAGCTGATGACGGTGGTGCTCTCGCCGTCGCACGAGATCTTCCAAGGTGCTCCCCACGGATCATTGAGCGACGAGCCCGCCGACATTTGCTTCTCGGTCTTCAAGCGTTGCGGCGTCGGGCAGTCGTTGCCGTTGTCGGCACGCCAACCGTCGGCGATCGATTGAAGATCTTGCGCGCTGATCTTGGCGGACTTGATCTGCGACTCCTTGAATTTCGGGACCGCGTACACTGCGACGCCGCCGGCGATCATGCCGACGATCGCGAGCACGATCAGAATTTCGATGAGTGTGACGCCGCGCTCAAGCGTGCGGTAGAACCGCTTGGTCAGGATCGACTGCGCGCGCCTCGAGAGACGCAGTTTCCGATTCATCTTAATCTCCTTGATGTTCGTCATGTTCGTTCTCGGGCTAATTCGTGGCTGGTGCGCTGGCTAGTTCTCAGAAGTTGAAAGGCTTGAGCTGCTCTTTTTGTTTCAATCAACACGGTCGAGCCCGCCCGAAATTCCATCCGGACCATCGCTCTCCAAATCGAAGCCTGCCGCATCTCGGCGACCTGGGCAGGTGAGCCGCAGCGAATGCCCCCACGCGTCGGCGGGCGCATCGCGCAGATAACCCGCGTGCACGAGATCATCCATATTTTGTGGGCACTTTCCCGCGTGATCGGCGCGGTAGTCGAGGACCGCATTCCACGCCCTCGTGATCGTTGCCCGCGTTGCACGAACGCCGGACGCGCGCTCTTCACGACCGCGGATCCAAATGACGAGCGTGAGCACGATGGCGATCGAGAGCAGTAGACGAATGCGGGCGCGCTCGACGATGCCGAAGAGGCCGCGACGTTGCTCCCACGGAAAAAAAACCTTCGAGCTTCGGGTTCTCATTGGACGAAGTCGTTCATTTGGATGAGCGGCATCATGATCGAGAACGCGATGAAGCCGACCGCGCCTCCCATGAAAATAATCATGAGCGGCTCGAGCAGGCTGGTGAGCGCTTGCACACGCGTGTCGACTTGCGTGTCGTAGGCCTTCGCGACGTTCTCGAGCATCTTTTCGAGCTGACCGCTCTTCTCACCGACCGCGATCATGTGAATCACGATCGGTGGGAAATCTCCGCTTCGTTTGAGTGGCGCGGCGATCGATGCACCTTCACGAATGGAGGCCGCCGCCTCTTCGACGGTCTTTTCGAGCTTCGCGTTGCCGATGACATTGCGCACGATGTCCATGCACTTGAGGAGCGGAACGCCGGCTTCGAGAAGCGTGGAGAGCGTGCGCGCAAAACGAGCCACCGCGAGCATGCGGAACAGCGGGCCAAAGATCGGCATGCGTAACGCGCGTGTGTCGCGCCACAATCGTCCGGGCGGCGTTCCGAGAAATGCGACGAACCGCGCGAGGAGAATTCCGGCAACGAATCCCATGCCGAGCCCCTCACAGAATGGGAGGACCGACTCGACGACGAAAAACAGCGAGCCCGAGATCGCCGCGATCAAAACAATCGTTCCGAGAAGCCAGCCGCTGACGCTCTTTTTGGCGAGCGCTTCTTCTTTCGTTTGCGGGCCCGATTTGCGCATTTGAATCGCTTTGCGGCCACACACCATCGCCGCGAGCATCAGCACGAACCCGCCCATTTGCCCGGACGACAAAATGTTCGAGACCAAAATCAGAAGCGCCGTGTACCAAGGCAGCGCGTGATCGAGGCTCGCGAAAATCATCGTCACCTTGGGAACGACCGCGACCATCATGACGCTGATGAGCGCAGTACCGATGATGAGCATGAGCGCCGGATACGCGAGCGCGGCGCTCACCTTTCCGCGAAGACGCGCTTGCGATTCCATGAAGTCGGCGAGGCGTTCCAAAACTTGCTCGAGCGTGCCGGAAGCTTCACCGGCCGCGACCATGTTCACGTACAGCGCCGGAAAAACTTTGGGATGCGGCTCGAGCGCTTTCATTAGGGAAATACCCTCGTTCAAGCGATCGCGCACCTGCGTGAGCACGCGTTTGAGCTCGTGCTTCTCGACCTGCTCGGTGAGTGCGGACACGGACTCGACGAGCGGAATTCCGGCTCCAACCAGCGTCGCGAGCTGACGCGTCATCATCGCGACGTCGGTAACGGTGACGCGACGAAACATCGCGCCGAAATCGATCATCTTGCGATTGCCGCTGCCGCCTTTGACGTCTTCGTTCGCGCTGGTGAGCAAAACGCCTTCGCGTTTGAGCGCAGCGCGCAGCACTTTCGGGTTGTCGGCGTCACGAACTCCGCTCACCGATTTTCCGGTGGCAGAAACGAGCCCGCGATATTCGAAAACAGCCATAGCTTCCTTTTACCCTGAGACCTGTATCAGCTCGGTCGCTGCGAAGCCGGAAGCGGCGTCGAGAGAGGCGACGCCTCAACCACGTCTTCTTGTGTGGCTGCCAAGACTTCTTCCACGCTCGTCAAACCCATCAGAACTTTGCGCGCACCGTCGTCGCGCAAGCTGTCCATTCCCATTTCCATCGCCGATTTTTTCAGCTGTTGCGCGTCGGCGTTCTTCAGGATGAGCGGACCCACGGCGTCGTCCATAAGCATGAGCTCGTAAATACCGCGACGACCCATGAAGCCGGTGTTGCCGCAGCGATCACAGCCGCGCTGCTTGAAAAACGTCGGGCGCTGACCCGGCTCGAGATCGAGCATGTCGCGCTCGGTCGCGGTGCGCGGGTAATAACGCGTGAGCGGATTCAGACGACGACGCTCGCGTTGACGAATGCGCTCGACGGTGAGACCGATCTCTTCGAGCTCGAAATCCTCGGCAGGATAAGCCTCTTTGCAGTGCGGACACAAAACGCGAACGAGGCGTTGCGCCAAAATCCCGATGACCGACGAGCGGATCAAAAACGGCTCGACGCCCATGTCGACCATACGAGTGACGGCACCCGCCGCGTCGTTGGTGTGGATCGTCGAGAGCACCAAGTGACCGGTGAGCGATGCGTTGATCGCGATGTCGACCGTTTCTTTGTCTCGAATTTCACCGACCATGACGACGTCGGGATCTTGGCGGAGAAATGCGCGGAGCGCGCTCGCGAAGGTCAGGCCGATCTTCGGCTGCACGTGCACTTGATGAATACCGCCGATCTCGTACTCGACCGGATCCTCTGCGGTGAGGATGTTGATGTTGGGTTGGTTGATGCGGTTCAAGCACGCATACAGCGTCGTCGTTTTTCCGGAGCCGGTCGGGCCGGTGACGAGAATGATGCCGTCGGGTCGGCGAATGAGACCGTCCATCAACGCGTAATCGCGTGATGAAAATCCGAGGTCCGGAAGATCGAGGAGCACGCTCGACTTGTTCAAGAGACGCATGACGATTCGCTCGTAGTGACGCGACGTCGGGATCGTCGAAACGCGAATATCGAAGCTCTTTCCGGCGATTTTTTTCGTGATGCGACCGTCTTGCGGCAAGCGCTTTTCGGCGATGTTGAGCGAGCTCTCGATCTTGATGCGACTGACGATGCTGTTCATGAACGCACGTGGTGCACGACGCGCGACGTAGAGCTCGCCGTCGATGCGGTAACGAACGAGGACCTCGCGCTCTTCGGGCTCGATGTGAATGTCGGAGGCTCGCTCTTTCATCGCCTGCAAGAAGAGTGAGTTGACCCAACGAATGACCGGCGCTTCGTCGTCGGAGTCGAGAATGTCGCTTGCGCCATCACCTTCGTCGACCGTGCCGTCTTCGGTCTCGAGCTCACCGCCGCCCGCTTCGCGTTCGTAGACGCGGTTGATGGCGTCGGTGATTTTTTCACCAGGAGCAACGTGCGACTCGATCGATTTTCCGAACAGCACGCGCAAGTCGTCGAGCGCCGGTGTGTCGAACGGGTCTGCGCAGAGAACATAGGCAGCCGTATCATCTTCGGCAAAAACCAGCATTTTGTGCGTCTTTGCAAAACTGATCGGAACGCGCGTGGCGAGCTCTGTCGCGATTTTTTCGGTCTCGATCGTTTCGACGAACGGACGCTCGGCTTCTTCGGCGAGCGCACGCGCGACCGTGGCTTCCTCCGCAAGATGCGCTTGCACGATGAGGTCGACGATGTCGCCGCCCTTCTCTTTTTGCGTCGTGTAGAGCGTCTCGAGACGGTCCTCGGGCACGATGCCACGACGCACCAGGAGATCTCCGATGAATCGCGGCTCGCGCATCAGTGCTCGACCTCTCTGACGCCGCCGTTGACCGAGCGCGGCGGAATCGAAGTTTGCACGAGCGGCGGTCCGCCGTTGCCGTTGGCAATAGAGCTCGTCGGCGCGGGAGCGGGCGTACCACCTGCGCCGCCTGCTGCGGAGGATCGCGGCGTCGTCGGCATCTGAATCGGGTCGGTGGGCTCGTGACCAACCATCGGTCGCGGACCGGTCAGCTCCTCGAGACGCTTCTTTTCTTCTGCGTCCAAGTACGCCTGGCGGATCACTTCCATCAGACCGTTGGTGCGCGAGTAGTCCTTGGGCGGCGAATATTCTTGGTCGTCGGAGAAGATGAAATAGCGATCCAAAAATTCCTGACGCTCTTGCATCTTGCGCTCGAAGATCGTCCGAAGATCGGTCTGCTCACGAATGATGTACGGCGTGAGGATCAAGATCAGATTCGTCTTCTGCATGTCGTTCTGCGTCGAACGAAAGAGCGCTCCTAGCACCGGAATGTCGCCCAAAAGAGGGATTTTCTGCTGCGAATGCGTGACGCGATTTCGCATGAGACCGCCGATGACGACGGTCTGTTGATCGCCGACGGTGAGCTGCGTGTTCGCCGTGCGCTTGGTGATCGGAACGACGCCCGCGTTTCCTTGGGGCGCCTGCGCCTCGCTGATTTCTTCTGCAAGCTCGAGACGAACTTCGTTGGAGTCGTTCAAGTGCGGCGTGATTTTGATCTTGGTACCAACGTCTTGGCGAGCACCGCTTCCGCCGAATCCGCCGCCCAAGCTGCCTAGCGCACCGAGCGCGCCTGCTGCTGCACCGCCGGCACCCGCTCCGCCCAAGCTGGGAAAACCGAGATTGGTTTGCAGCGGAATGTTCTCGCCGACGTTGATCTCGGCGACGATGTTGTCGGTCGCAAGGATGTGCGGCGTCGAAAGCACGTCTGCGTCGGTCGAGCTCGCTAGAGCGTTCACGACTACGCCGAACGCCGGAATCGAAAGTCCGGTACCGAGCAAGTTTTCAGATCCCGGAATGCCAGGTCCGCGAACGCCGAGCGCCATGCCCTGCAAGCTCGTCGGGTCGGGGAGCAGAATTGTTTTGAGCGGATTCAAACCGCCGTACACGAGGCCGTCGCCGTTCGAAGATCCGAACGTGTCGCCGGCGTGGAAGTTCACGCCGAGCTGATTCGATCGGGTGATCGAGAGGTCCATGATGACCGCTTCGATGAACACCTGACGGCGCGCCTGATCGAGACGATCGACCACCGCGTGCAGAGCGGCATAATCGCGAAGTGATGAGGTAACGACGAGCGAGTTGGTCGCCTTGTCGGCGCTCACCTTCACGCCGCCTTCGAAAATTCCCGCAGCCGCTGCCGTTCCCGCCGCTGCACCACCGGTAGCTCCACCGCGGCTCGGATCGCCTTGTTTTGCCACGGCGTTCGCGCCGGTGACGATTTCTCCCAGCGTCTTCGTGAGCTCGACGGCGTCCGCATGCTGCAACGGAAGCACGTGGATTTCGCCACCTTCCGATTGCGGTACGTCCATGCGTTTGATGATCTCGAGCATGCGCAAATACGCTTTTTCGGTCGCGACGATGAGCAGCGAGTTCGTACGATCGTCGGCGATGATCTTCGTGACGTGAAGCTCGCCGCCACCTGCGCCAGAAGACGACGGTGCACCTTTTCCGCCGGCTCCCGGGCTGCTCGACGACCCGGCTTTGATGTCGAAGAGATCGTCGATTCGTTTTTGAATATCGGATGCCGCTGCGTAGTGGATGGGCTCGATCCAAATTTGGTCGCCTGACCCGCCGACGTCGATCTGATCGATGATCGTCTGCATGCGGTGAATTTGCGCACCGGTGTCGGTGATGATCAAAAGATTGCCGGGCGCGTACGCCTCGACTGCGCCCTCTTTCGATTTGAATTTCGCGAGCACGCCCGCGAGCTCGTCAGCGTTACCGGCCTTCAGGCGAAGCATGCGCGTGACGAAACGATCCTCCGCC
>JBDTFL010000678.1:0-2625 GCA_039937955.1 Polyangiaceae bacterium
GTCCGGTGTGACGAGCGTGCCGGGCGATCGCGCGAGAACGGTTTCGATCGAATGAAGACCGCGCGGACCATCAGCCAGCGCAAGCAGCGACACGTCGTCGAGACCACACCACGGACCGCGGAGCACCTCCGCGAGCGCGATGCCGTCAGCGTAGTCGACGAGCAAGCGCAACATGGCGATGGCGTCTTTCACCTCGCGCGCAGAGAAAAATCCGCGACCGGCAACCACGTACGGAATTTTTCGATCAGCGAGCGCATACGCGACGGCGTCGAGCATTTCGTTGGTGGTCGAGAGCACTGCAATGTCACGTGGCGTCGGCTTGCGATCGCGAACAAGCGGCCGGCCGTCGGCGAGGACTTTCGCGATGCGAGAAGCGACGACGAACGCTTCGTCCAAACGCGCGCTCGCCGTTTTTGGTTTCTCGATCTCCGGACGCAGCCAAAACACCGATGGATTCGAGCTTTCTCGATTTTTCGTTTCCGGTGGCGTCAGTAAATTTTCGGAGCTCGGCGAATAGCGAATCTCGTCGAGATCTTTTCCTGATCCGTTGAGACGTCGATCACTGAAGGCATTTGCAAACGCGAGCAGGTCGGCATGCGCGCGGCGATTGTGACGTAGCGCGATGAAGTCCGCCGTGGGCTCGAGCGGTATGCGTACCGCTTGCGGATCGATCAGGAGCGCCTCGCGTGCCGTCTCACCAGCGAGAAGTACGCACGACTCTGCGAACACGGCGACGCTCGCTCCGCGAAATCCGTAGATGGATTGTTTGCGGTCGCCTACGACGAGCAAACCTTCAGCGCGCACGCGATCGAGCGTCGGGATGACGCCCGGCTCACGATCGCGAGGCGAGCGCTCCCAGAGCAGCGCAACGATGTCGCGTTGAACGCGCGACGTGTCTTGAAATTCGTCCACGAGAAGCGCGTCGAGCCGTTGGCCGATTTGCGCGGCGACATCGGGGCGCTGCAATAGAAGCTCGCGAACGGTTCGCAGCACGTCGGAAAATGCGAGGACGCCGGCGCTGCGTCGATCCTCGCGAATGCGCGTGTCGCACGTTGCAACGAGCTTGCGAAACACGACCGCTCGCGAATGAAAACGATCGCGCAACATCCAGGTCTGTACGAAACGCGATGCCTTCTCCGCGCTCGTACCGGAATATTTCAGCTCGTCGCGGAATGAAAAAAACGGCGTGTCGTAAGGCGTCTTCGAGGCCTTGCGCACGGCGAACATGGCCGCGACATGTTGCGTGAGCGCGATCGGGTCGAGCTCTGGATTACCCCTATTTTCGAGCAGATTTGCGATCGCTCGCGCCGGCACGACGAAACGATCGTCGCTCGAAAGTGCGCGCGCATGCAGCGCCAGCTCGGTCATTTGCGCGTCGAGCTCGGCGGCTTCTTGCTCGTCGATCGCGAGCGTTTCTGCGGGACGACCGTCCTCTTCGATTCGTGAAATCGCGCGTGCGATCTGGCGCGCCGCCTCGAGAACGCCGCCCGCCACTTGAACGAGATCACGAACGCCGTCGGCTTCGGTCTCTGAAGCTTCGGCGAGCACTTGGCAAATACTGCGCTCGGCGCGACCGCGTGCGTCGGCTTCGTCGAGCAGCTCGAACGCAGGAGCCACACCCGCTTCGAGCGCGTGCTCGCGCAAGAGCCGCGTCGCGAAGCTGTGCAACGTTCCAATCGTGACGTCACCTGAACGCGCGAGTGCTCGCCGCGCGCGATCGCGAAGCGTGCGTTCGTCGATGCATGCACCTTGCAACAGATTTTCGCGATACGCCGACGTGGCGTCGCCGAGCGCGAGACGCTCCAGCTCGCGCGTCAGACGTGCGCGCATTTCTGCGGCGGCCTTACGCGAGAATGTCGTCGCCACGATTTTCGTCGGGTCGACCTCTTTGCGCGACGCCGTGGCGCCGAGCAGAAGATGCACGACCACGCCGACCAGCGCATGCGTCTTCCCCGTTCCGGCGCTCGCAGCGAGCACGAAATTTCGGCGGAACGAAAACAGATTCGCGTCGTCCGCGCTCATGGGCATTTCACCCGAAGCGAGGCGCGCCAAAGGGGACGCGCGTCAGTCCAGTGAACGTTGCGATCAAACCCAGATCGCATCGCCACATCCACGAAAACAGCAGGAATCACGACAAAAAGATTTAGCACGCTACGTGCAGTTCTCTTCGCCAGAACGCCAACGCGCAACTTTACTGAGCCTTCGCGCAGCTCGGCTTGGGAGGACCAAATGAATCGTCAGCTCTTGAGGTCATGCAGCATCGGAATCGGAATTGTCGGGCTCGTCATGCTCGCAGGATGCTCATCCAAATCGGATGGCGACGCGGACCCGGGCACGCCCCAAGCGACCGCGCTCGATTTGCAGAATGGCGGATACGACAGCACCGATTCGACGCCGTATTTTTCGGATGCGACGGTGAAAGATCTGCCGACGTTCGACGCCACGTATGCCGACGCGACCGACATGACCGTGGATGCGATCGCAGCGCCGGGCGCGACGATCTATCACATCGCACTTCTGTGGGGACACCTGCCACCGGCCGCCGACGCGACGACCACCGACGTGGCGCCCCAGCCCATCGATTGGAGCGGATCGGTTTCAGTCGACGCCGGCGCGATCGGCTTG
>JBDTFL010000679.1:0-3906 GCA_039937955.1 Polyangiaceae bacterium
CGCGACCTGTTTCACGCCGGCACAATCGTCCGACAGCTGGTCGACGCGCGTCCCCTCGAGCGACGTCGGCCAGACCGTCGACGCACGGAATGCCACCGCACGGGGCTCGAGCCTTCGAAATGCGAGCGGCGAGAGATCGAGAACGGCGTCGTCCGAAATGCGATGCGCCGCACCGTTGAAGAGGTCGACCGTTTCGAGCACGTGAGATCCCGCACGCGTGATTTTTACGCGAAATGTAGGGGAGAACGGCGGTGGTTTCGGCTGGAGGATTTTCCCTTCCGTGCCCGTGATGCTCTTTACGAGCGCATTCGCCATGTCCGCTTCGTCCTTCGTCAAGTCGCGATCGACAGGCGCGCGTTGATGCCAGCCCTCGTCTTTTCGTGCGAGCTCGACCTTCGATCCGCTCACCAACGACTCCAGCGAAATCTCTTCGACCTCCTCGGGGATCGCCACGAACAAATGCGTGTCGACGAGATCTTCGAGCGGTGTCGAAATTCCGGCGAGCGATCCTTTTGGTACACATGCGACGAGCGGCGTCGGTTGACGGCGCTGCAGCACGATGTCGTTCGGTGCGCTCGCACATGCGTCGCCGAGCGCGAGCACCGCTGGCGCGGAGCTCGAGTCTTTCGGCGTCATGGTGATGATTAGTGGTGAGGCCAACGCTCGCGCCGCTTCGTCGGCCGCTGGAAATGCTTCCGCGCGCATTTCGGCGAGGCCTTCCCATACTTTGTCGAGCCCGGATCGCGAAGCGCGGATCCCCCGGAAATTCCCGCTCGGCGATACGATCCGAAAGCTCACATCGTCCATGCGCTCGATCGCCCAAGGTGCGTTTCCGCCTACCTCGAGACGCTCGAGATCGATCGACAGATACGGAACCACGCTGCGATCGCGATACGCGTCGGCAGTCTTCAAGAGCTCGGTCACGAGATCTTTTTTGACGACGAACACCCCTTCGCCTTCGAGACGAAAGTAGGCGGCGCCGTCCGGCGGCGTTGCGTCTCCACCGAGCTCGAAGGTGTAGCGAACTTTGTTCATGGCGAGTGTGCCGCGCAGGCGTGGCGATTCGAAGCCGCTACCTCCGCTCGGCACTTTTCGTTCGTAGCTCGCGTATTCGAGCGCACCGAGCAAACGATCGATGGCTACCGAGTCGCCTTTGTCTCCGGCGGGCGCGACCATTTTCCATTCGCGATCGCCCGAGTCGTCGTCGCCGGCCTCGAAGCGGATCTTCTCCGCGCCGTGAAAGAGCTCGAGCGATTGCAGCTCGTCGCGACGAAATGCCGGAAAAAGCAGGTGCGTGCGACGTTCGCGCTCCAAGTCGCTCACCGTTCCGCGATCAGCGAAGTACGCGTACGCCAGCGCAATGAGCGCGAGCGCCATGACGATGATCGAGCCGAGATGCTTCCGCATCGCGATCAACCCTTTTTGGATTTCTTCGGTTTTTTGGTCGGCGCTCGTTCTGTGCTGCGACGCCAAAATGCAACCGCCGCGGCCAGCAACAAGATCGCACCTGGCATGTAGAGGAGTACGTACCAAGCGACCTTGGAGCGAGACTCTTCGGTGATGCGGATTCCTGCGGCGACGCTCTGGCGCGCGGGAACGTCGAGCACCTCCGGTTTCGCGGCGAGCCACGAGATCGAATTTTCGACGAGTATCGCCGCGCCTCGCGTGGAGCCGGGCTCTTGCCAATTGCGTGAGAGCATCACCCAGCCGCTCCCGATCACGACGACGCGCGGACCGTGAGCCGCAGACGGCGAGAGCTTCGGGCGCTCACTCGCCATCGCGAGTGTCAGCGGGCCAGGACGATCTTGTGGCTGTTTTGCCGGTGTTTCACGCCAATCTGCGGCGCCAGCGATGCTTGCAACGGCAAATGAAGTGGAGCCCGACGCGAGGAGATCGACGGCGGTTGCCGCGCCCTCGGGCGCCACGTGCGAGAGCGATCGCGTGAGCTCGATGACGACGCGCGGCGGATCACGTGTCGTTGCGCCGCCCGGTGCAAGAGCGGCGGTAACCGCATGCGGCTTCGCTTGTGCAATGAAGCGACTGCCACGCGTGTCGGGGATCACCACCTTGTCGTCGGTCTCGAGAACGAGGTCGTCGTCGGTTGCGATTCCAAACGGCGCGAGTGCGTCCTCCAAACCGAGTGGCGCCATGCCGGTCGTGTTCTCGGCATTGATCGGGCTGGCCGCGACGAACGCATTGCCGCCGAGGAGCAAGTACGACTTCAGACGCGCGGCTTCGTCTTTCGAAAATGCTGCGCGCGGCGACGCGATGATGACGACCGCGCAATCCTTGAACGGCTCGTGTGCGTCTTGCGGCGTCGTGTCGACGACGGCGGTCGCGTAATTGTCTTTCTCGAGGACGTCGTCGAGATAGAGCAAACCGTCATCTCCCCCTTGTTTTAAAGGGGCTTCGCCGTGTCCGGTGGTGAAGCAAAGCTTCGGCTTTTCGCCGCCGATGACATTGCGAATAGCCGACGTGATGGCCTGCTCCTCACGCGGTTTCGCGCGCGCGTCGTCGGCCGAGCTCACCTCGAACATGTCGCTGGAGGTCAAAAACCAATGACGCTCACCGTGTGCGACGACCATCACGGCGTCGGTGACCACCCGACCGTCGGCGGTGCGACCGGTCTCGATTTGAAATCGCTTGCGGATGTCCTCGAGCGCCATCGCATCGCGATCTGGATCGATGTAATGCACATCCAATTTCGTCGACTCGGCGAGGTAGGCGTTGAGCATCTGCTTCACGCTTGGCTCGAGTGGATCGCCGTCTCCCATCAGCACCCAAACTTGGACGGGGTCCGGGAGCGAGCGCAGCGTTTCGAGCGTGGGCGGCGTGAGCGTGTAACGTTTTCCGGTCGTCCAATCCCAGCGCTGATAGTGACGCGACGAAAGAAAATTGAAGGCGACGCCGAAGAGGAGCGCGCCGATGACGCCGCCGAGCTCGACGCCGCGTCCTGATCGAAGGCCTTTGAGGTAACTCCAAATCCTCTTTAAAAATAGGGGTGTTTCGAGCTCGTCGCGTTGCATCGATCAGCCCCACCGCCACGCTTCGACGGCGCGAGTCGTGATGAATAGAGGCACGGCGACGAGCGTTGCATCGAAAACGAGACGCCGACTGTCGACGATGCCCTGCGAAAATTCGCTCATTTGCGCCCACACGGAAATGTACGCGCAGACCTCGTGCATGGTCGTGCCCTCACGCGTGATGAACTCGCCGATGCCGAGAATGAAGAGCACCAAGATGACGAGCGCGGTGCCGATCAACGCGAGGAACTGACTCTTCGTAATGGCGCTCATGAAGAGGCCGATCGCCAGATAGCCCGCGCCGACCAGAAAAACGCCGAGATAGCTGGCGCCCGCCACGTGCCAATCCACCGCGCCGGTGCGCTGCAGGATCAGCAAATAGAGGAGAGTGGGTAACCACATCGCGACGTACATCGTCAGTGCTGCAAAATATTTCGCGAGCACGACGCCAGTCGCCGTCACGGGCGCGGTCATCAAGCTCTCGATGGTTCCCGAACGGCGTTCTTCGGAAAAAAGCCGCATCGTGATCGGAGGCAGCAGCAAAAACAAAACGAGATAGAGGAGTACGGTGTCGCCGAAAAAAGCCTGAAGCGGCGTTTGGTCCGAGCTCACCTCATCCATGCTCACGAAGTGATCGACGAGCAGATAGAAATGCATGCCCTGCACGAACACGAACACCGTGATGAGAACCCACGCGAGCGGCGTGACGAAAAATGAGAAGAGCTCACGCTTGTAGATCGGCCACATGCTCTTCACGACGCGGCCTCTGCGGGTGTAGATGCCGACGCGTCGCCGGTGAGCGTAGCGAAGACGTCTTCGAGTGAGCCGCCGACCGATTTCACCTCGCGAATGAAAACCCCCGCGCCGACGACGGCAGCGACCG